>NZ_JBEXUS010000009.1:0-139201 GCF_040614455.1 Nocardia sp. NPDC005978 | reverse complement strand
GCGAGGTCCGGCGCCAGCGCCGCGGCCAGGGCGGCGTGCACGGCGAGCCGATCGGTGAAACCCGCGCCGTGATAGGCGGCCGAGCGCTGCAGGGGATGGCGGAAGCCTGCGGACCGCCCGGAGACGGTGACCATCCCCGACCGCTCGGCGGCGGCCAGCGCCGCCGCGCCGAATCCCAATGTCGCCAAGGCACGCAGCACCACCTCGAGTTCGCCGGTCTCCTCCGCGGCCACGACCAGCAGTGCCGCCCGGGCCTCGGCGGTCTGCTCCGCGATCTGCCGCTCGTATCCGGACCGCAGACGCTGGGGCAGCGGCAACGGGCCCGCGGAATCCATGTCCATCGCCGGGAATTCCACGAGCGCCAGTGGGTTTCCGGCCGCCTCGCGCAGCACCCGGGCGCGCCGCTCCGCCGCGAGCCCGGGCCAGCGTTCGGTCAGCAGCTCGGCCGCCGCCGGTGGATCCAGCGGCCCCAGCCGTAGTTCCGGCAGCGGGCCGAGATCGATGCCCGAGCGCGCGCCGACGATCATGACCACGCCCTCGGACCCGAGTCGACGTGCCACGAAACGCAATACGTCCGCCGACGGCCGGTCCAGCCACTGGGCGTCGTCGATCAGGCACAGCACCGATCCGTCCGCCGACAGTTCGGCCAGCAGCGTCAGCGTGGCGATGCCGACGAGGAAGCGGTCCGCGCCGTCCGGGACGCACAGGCCGAGGGCGCCCGCCAGCGCACGACGCTGCGGTTCGGGCAGTGTGTCCAGCCGATCCAGGGCGGCGCCGAGCAGCAGATGCAAACCCGCGAAGGGCAATTCGGATTCGCTCTCCACCCCGGCGCAGCGCAGCACGCGCCATCCGGCGGCCTGCCGCGCGGTGTGGTCCAGCAGCGCGGACTTGCCCGTGCCGGCGTCGGCGGTGATGACGAGCGCGCCGCTGTGTCCCTGCTCGGCGGCCGCGAGCAGCGTTCGTATCTGCCGCACTTCGGGGGCACGACCGTACAGCACATGCGACAACCTATGCACCGCGGCGGAATTCGGCAAAGTTTTGCGAACATTCGTATTCGCAAAACTTCGCGAGCCGGTGCGCCGAGCTCGGGGTTGCCGAAACGCGGGCGTCGAACATCACAGGCCCGGCCGATCGCGCGGGATCGGCCGGGCCTGTGATCGTCGGCGCGGGGCGCCGAGGTCAGTGCGCGCGCTCGGCGCGGTACCAGCGAATCAGCGCGTCGGTCGAGGAATCCGACTGCGGTGCGGGCTCTTCCGCGCTCGTCAACAGCGGTTCCACGGCCAGGGCCTGCGCCTTGCCGAGCTCCACGCCCCACTGATCGAAGCTGTCGATGCCCCAGACCGCGCCCTCCACGAACACCTGGTGCTCGTACAGCGCGATGAGCTGCCCGAGCACCGAAGGCGTGAGCTGCGGGGCCAGGACGGTGGTCGAGGGCCGGTTGCCGGGCATGACCTTGTGCGGCACCAGATTCGGCGGCGTGCCCTCGGCCGCGATCTCCTCGGCCGTCTTGCCGAACGCCAGCACCTTGGTCTGGGCGATCAGGTTGCTGAACAGGATGTCGTGCATGCTGCCGGTGCCGTCGAGGGTGGGCAGATCGTCGGTGGGCCGGGCGAATCCGATGAAATCCGCCGGCACCAGATGCGTACCCTGATGCAGCAGTTGATAGAACGCGTGCTGGCCGTTGGTTCCCGGCTCGCCCCAGAAGATCTCGCCGGTGCCGCTGGTGACCGGGGTTCCGTCCAGGTGGACGGACTTGCCGTTGGATTCCATGGTCAACTGCTGCAGGTAGGCCGGAAACCGGGCCAGGTCATTGGAATAGGGCAGCACCGCGCGCGACTGCGCGCCGAAGAAGTTCGTGTACCAGATCCCGAGCAGCCCGAGCAGCACCGGCGCGTTCTCGTTCAGCGGCGCGGTCGCGAAATGCTCGTCCACCCGGTGCATGCCGTCCAGGAACTCGGCGAAGCGCTCCTTGCCGATGACCGTCATGACCGACAACCCGATGGCGGAATCGACCGAGTAGCGGCCGCCGACCCAGTCCCAGAAGCCGAACATGTTGGCGGTGTCGATGCCGAACTCGGCCACCCGCTGGGCGTGGGTGGAGACCGCGACGAAATGCTTTGCCACCGCCTCCTCACCGAGCGCGGCCACCAGCCAGCGCCGGGCCGCGGTGGCGTTGGTCAGGGTCTCCAGCGTGGAGAAGGTCTTGGACGCGACGATGAACAGCGTGGTCGCCGGATCCAGCCCCGCCAGCTTCGAAACCAGGTCCGCCGGATCGACATTGGAGACGAAGCGCGCCGAGATGCCCGCGTCGGCGTAGTGGCGCAGGGCCAGGTAGACCATGGCCGGGCCCAGATCCGAGCCGCCGATGCCGATGTTCACCACCGTGGCGATGCGCTCGCCGGTCGCGCCGCGCCACCGCCCCGAACGCACCGCGTCGGTGAATTCGCCCATGCGCCCGAGGACTTCGTGCACCTGCGCGCCGGCGTTCTCGCCGTCGATCTCGATGTCCTGCCCGGCGGGCACGCGCAGCGCCACGTGGCCGACGGCGCGGTCCTCCGAGACGTTGATGTGCTCGCCCGCGAACATGGCGTCCCGGTGCGCGGCCACCCCGGCCGTCTCGGCCAATTCGACCAGCAGATCCAGGGTCTCGCGCGTGACGCGGTGTTTGGAGTAGTCGATGCGCAGGTCGGCCACCTGCACGGTCAGCTCGCGACCGCGCTCGGGATCCTCGGCGAAGATGTCCCTGAGGTGACGGGCCGCGATGGACGCATGATGATCGTGCAGTTTCCGCCAGGCCGCCGATGCGGTGATGTCGCTGCTCACGTCCGCCGAGATTACAACCCGCCACTGCTACGCGCAGGTAACCCTGGACGAAGCGCGGCCGCGGCGACGTGCGGAACCCGGGGGCGGGCGCGGGACGCACGGGGGTGCGAAGTCGTCCGGGGCCTCCCATCAGCGGTGCGGGCGCGCCTAGGCTGGTTCGCATGGTGTCGACGCGCGAACTACTCGAATCCATTCCGACCGGCCTCTGGATAGGGGGATCCGTGCCGGCCACCGGGGGCGGCACCTTCCCGGTGCGCGACCCCGCCACCGGCGACACCCTGGTCGAGATCGCCGACGCCACGCCCGAGGACGCGACCCGCGCGCTCGACGCGGCCGTCGCGGTCCAGGCCGAGTGGGCCGCCACCCCCGCTCGCGACCGCGGGGAGATCCTGCGCGCGGTGTTCGAGGCCATCACCGCCCGCGCGGAGGATTTCGCGCTGCTGATGACCCTCGAAATGGGCAAGGCGCTGCCCGAGAGCCGCAACGAGGTCCGCTACGGCGCGGAGTTCTTCCGCTGGTTCAGCGAAGAGGCCACCCGGGTGCACGGCCGGTACCAGTCCGCGCCCGGCGGCGTCGGGCGCATTCTCGTGCACAAGCAGCCGGTCGGACCCTGCCTGGCCATCACACCCTGGAACTTCCCGCTCGCCATGGGCACCCGCAAGATCGGCCCGGCGCTGGCGGCCGGCTGCACGATGATCGTCAAGCCGGCGGGGGAGACCCCGCTCACCATGCTGCTGCTGGCGCAGCTGTGTGCCGAGGCCGGGCTGCCCGCGGGCGTGCTGTCGGTCATCACGACCAGTCGTTCCGGTGCCGTCACCGCGCCGCTGCTGAACGATCCGCGCCTGCGCAAGCTCACCTTCACCGGGTCCACCCCGGTCGGTAAGAAGCTCGTGGAGCAGTCCGCGCACGGTCTGCTGCGCACCTCGATGGAACTCGGCGGCAACGCGCCCTTCGTGGTGTTCGACGACGCCGACATCGACGCCGCGGTCAAGAACGCGGTACTGGCCAAGCTGCGCAACGGCGGTGAGGCCTGCACCGCCGCCAATCGCTTCCACGTGCAGAACTCCGTGCGCGCGGAGTTCACCCGAAAGCTTGTGGCGGCCATGGCCGAATACCGGCTCGGGCCGGGCACCGACCCGGACACCACCCTGGGCCCGCTCATCAACGAGGAACAGCTGGAGACCGTCACCGAACTGGTGGACGACGCCGTAGCCGCCGGCGCCCGAGTCGAATTGGGCGGCAAGGCGCCCGGCGGTCCCGGCTGGTTCTACCCCGCCACCGTGCTCACCGACCTACCTCCGCAGGCTCGCATCCTGCGCGAGGAGGTCTTCGGCCCGGTCGCCCCGATCGTCGGGTTCGACACCGAGGAAGAGGGTCTGGCGGCCGCGAACAACACCGAATTCGGCCTGGTCGCATACGTTTTCACCCAGAATCTGGACCGGGCGCTGCGCATCGCGGAGGGGCTGGAGACCGGCATGGTCGGGGTGAACCGCGGCGTGATCTCCGATCCGGCCGCGCCCTTCGGCGGGGTCAAGGAGTCCGGCTTCGGTCGCGAGGGCGGTTTCGAAGGCATCGAGGAGTACCTGAACACCAAGTACATCGCCCTGCCCTGAGCGGGGGTGATCCACCCGGAAATGAAGAACCGCCCCGGGGTAAGACACCCGGGGCGGCCTCTGGAAAGCGTTACCCGTTCGCACGAGCGCCGCGTGGTCTGTGCGGTAACCGTCGTCCGGCACCGAACGTTGTATCGGTTCCCGCCCTACCGCGCGTTACCACCCATCGAAAAAAGTCGCCGACGTGTGATTCGGCTACCGCCCGCCCCCGCCCCGAAGTTCGCGGCCCGCCCGGTTCTGGACTGAGTGGAGCGGGGGAGCGAAGCGGAGGAGCGGAGGGAGGGAAGAACCGGGCCAAAGGGGCCGCGAACCCGCCGTAGCGGAGCGGAGGCAGATAATTCAGTGGCCCAGGCGGCCGCGGCCGAGGCGGAGCAGGAGCATGGCCAGGGTGTGGCCCTCCTGGCCCAGCTCGCTGAAACGCTCGAGAACTTTCATTTCGCGCGAGTGCACCAGCTTGGGCCCGCCGTTGGCCATGCGGGTGCGGCCGATGATGCGCGAGACTTCGGTGCGGCGTTTGATGGCGGCCAGGATCTCGGCGTCGAGTTTGTCGATTTCCTTGCGCAGCTTGTCGATCTCCGCCTCGGAGGGCAGGGTCCCGGTCGCCTCGAGGTCCTCGGGCAACGCCGCAGCGGGCAGGACGGACTCCGCCCCGGTGGCAGGCTCGGATTGTCCCGTCGTCGAGATGCTCATACTTCACTCCTCGTGGTCCAGAACGTCGATCGGTGGGCGGCCCCGACCCGTTACCGATCGGTCCTACAACCAAAAACTCAGACTTGTGGGCCTCTATTGTCCCCCCGGCGGCGGGCTCAGTCGCGGGCTGTCACCTGGGCGCCGGTCATTGGCCAGTCTGCCATGTGCCAGGTACAAACCAAAACAGGTTCATTTGTGAATCTGCTGAGTGTTTGTGGGGTTTGTGGGGCTGCCCACCGCACCCCGCGTAGCGGGTGGACCGGCACTTATCGGACACCTCGGACGCCGGGCTGTTCACCTGTCGGTGCCCGCCGGTAGCGTGGATGGGCGATGAAGACGACGGTGGCACAGGACGAGCAGAAGACCGAGCAGTTGCTCGAAGGGCTGAACCCACAACAGCGCGCCGCGGTGACGCACACCGGCTCCCCGTTGCTGATCGTGGCGGGCGCCGGATCCGGAAAAACGGCCGTTCTGACCCGCCGCATCGCCTATCTGCTCGCCGGCGGCGCGCGGCCCGGCGAAATCCTGGCGATCACCTTCACCAACAAGGCCGCCGCCGAGATGCGCGAACGCGTCGGCGGGCTCGTCGGCCCGCGCGCGGCCGGCATGTGGGTGTCCACCTTCCACTCCAGCTGCGTCCGCATCCTGCGCACCCAGGCCGGGTTGGTCGGCGGGCTCAACTCCAACTTCTCGATCTACGACGCCGACGACTCGCGGCGGCTGCTCGCCATGGTCAGCCGCGATTTCGAGATCGACGCCAAGAAGTACACCCCGCGCCTGCTGGCCACCGCCATCTCCAACCTCAAGAACGAGCTCATCGACCCGGACCGGGCCGAGGCCGACGCCGCGACCGACGACACCGAGCTGCCCAAACTCGTCGCCCGCGTCTACGGCGAGTACCAGCGCCGGCTCCGCGCGGCCAACGCACTGGACTTCGACGATCTCATCGGCGAGACGGTCACCCTGCTGCAGCGGCACCCGCAGGTGGCCGAGTACTACCGGCGGCGCTTCCGGCACATCATGGTCGACGAGTACCAGGACACCAACCATGCGCAGTACGTGCTGGTGCGCGAGCTGGTCGGGTACCACCTGCCCAAGGACTCCGAGGACCGCGTACCGCCCAGCGAGCTGGTGGTGGTGGGTGACGCGGATCAGTCCATCTATGCCTTCCGCGGCGCGACCATCCGCAACATCGAGGAGTTCGAGCGCGATTTCCCCGATGCGGAAACCATTCTGCTGGAACAGAACTACCGCTCCACCCAGCACATCCTGACCGCCGCCAACGCGGTGATCGCGCGCAACGAGAACCGGCGCGAGAAGAAGCTGTGGACCGATCAGGGCGACGGCGACCTGATCGTCGGATACGTCGCGGACAACGAGCACGACGAGGCCTCGTTCGTGGCCCGCGAGATCGACCGGCTGGTCGACTCCGGCGACGCCAACTACAACGACGTCGCGGTCTTCTACCGCACCAACAACAACTCCCGCGCGCTGGAAGAGATCTTCATCCGCATGGGGCTGCCCTACAAGGTCGTCGGCGGCGTGCGGTTCTACGAGCGCAAGGAGGTCCGCGACATCGTGGCCTACCTGCGCGTGCTGGAGAACCCGGACGACGCGGTGAGCCTGCGCCGCGTCCTCAACACGCCCCGCCGCGGCATCGGCGACCGCGCCGAGGCCTGCGTGGCCGTGCACGCCGAGCAGCGCGGCATCGGCTTCGCCCAGGCCCTGCGCGACGCCGCGGACAACAAGGTGGCCCTGCTCAACACCCGCGCCCAGCGCGCGATCGCGGGCTTCCTGGATCTGCTGGACGAGATTCGCGCCGCGGGCGTGCAGGAGAACCTCGACTTCCCCGACGTCGGCAATGTCGTGCAGGCCGTGCTCGACCGCACCGGATACCGCGCCGAACTCGAGGCGTCCGACGATCCGCAGGACGGCGCGCGGCTGGACAACCTGCACGAATTGGTCAGCGTCGCCCGCGAATTCAGCTCCGAGGCACGCAACAGTGTCGAAGCCTCCATCGCCGAGGGCATCATCCTCGAACCCGCCGAGGGCGAACCCGAACCGGGCTCGCTGGCCGCGTTCCTGGAACGGGTCTCCCTCGTCGCGGACAGCGATCAGATCCCGGACGAGGGCACCGGCGTGGTCACCATGATGACCCTGCACACCGCCAAGGGCCTGGAGTTCCCGGTCGTCTTCGTGACCGGCTGGGAGGACGGCCAGTTCCCGCACATGCGCGCCCTGGGCGACCCCGCCGAACTCGCCGAGGAACGCCGCCTGGCGTACGTCGGCATCACCCGCGCCCGCCAGCGCCTGTACCTCTCGCGCGCGGTCATCCGCTCGGGCTGGGGTCAGCCCGTCTCGAACCCGCAATCCCGCTTCCTGGACGAGATTCCGCAGCACCTCATGGACTGGCAGCGCCTCGAGCCCACCGCCGCGCAGTCACGCGGCCTGCGCCGCCGCGAGGAGAGCTCGGGCTTCGACCGCGACTGGACCAGCCGGGAGAACTGGAACGAGCCCCGCCCCGGCATCCGCGGTGATCGCCGACCGTCCCCGTCGAGCACGCCCGCGGGCAAGCGCAACAACACCGGCCTGGTGCTGGCCGTCGGCGACCGCGTCACCGACGACAAGTACGGCATGGGCAAGGTGGTCGCCGCCGAAGGCTTCGGCTCCCTGGCCACGGTGACGATCGACTTCGGCACCTCCGGCAAGGTCCGCCTGATCCCCCAGTACAGCCGCACGATCACCAAGCTCTGACCGGGGTCCGGCTCCCCGAACACGAGAATCGCCCACCCGATCGGATCGGGTGGGCGATTCTCGCAGTGCTCTTGTTCCTCAGTCCCTCTGGACGCCGAGCGAGATGCCGCGGGAGGCGAGCCAGGGGAGGGGGTCGATCTTGTCGGAGCCGTTGAGCCAGACCTCGAAGTGGCAGTGCGGGCCGGTGGAGAACCCGCGATTGCCGATCGTGGCGATCTGATCGCCGGCCATGACGCGCTGGCCCTGGGAGACGGTGGCGGTGTCGATGTGGCCGTAGATGGTCACGGTGCCGTCGTCGTGCAGGAGGCGGACCCACATGCCGAAACCCGAAGCGGGACCGGCCTCGAGGACCGTGCCGTCGGCCACCGCGTAGAGCGGGGTGCCGATCGGGGCGGCCACGTCGACGCCGGTGTGCTGCACACCCCAGCGGCTGCCGAAGCCGGAGGTGTAATTGCCCGCCGCGAAGAACTTGGCGAAGATCGGGCGCAGCTTGGCGGCCTCGGCCTCGGCCAGATCCGCGGCGTACTGCGCACCCTTGGCGAGAATGTCGTTGAACTGATTCAGGTCGGCGGGCGATCCGGCGCCGAGCACCTGGGGGGAACCGCTGGCGGCCTCGATCACGCCGCCGTCCAGGGTCTCGTTGGAGGAAACCTCCCGAACCTGCGCGGCCGCTTGGTAATCCACCGTGTCGGCGACGGGGGTGGTCACCGACTCCATGCCGGCCTGACCCGCGGCCACGACCGCACCGGCGGCCACGGCCACCACGGCGGCACGGCCCTTGAGCGCGGCGGGCGGGGCGGGCAGGCGATGCGCGCCGGCCGCGCGACGGCGGCCACCGGCGCGGGTGGGCCGGGCGGCGGCGGAATCGTCCTCGGACTCTTGCTGATCGACGCGCGCGCCGTCACCGGAGAATTCGAGGCGGGCGCCGGAGGCGGTGCGGAAGCTGTAGACCGGGCGGTGTTCACCGGAGGGGGCCGGGTCGGCGTCGTCCCAAGTGCCGTGTCCCTGTGCGCCCCAGTCATTCGCGTCGGGGGCGTTCCAGCCGTCGGCGGTCGCACCGCCGTGCCAGTCGGAATTCTGCTCGTCCCAGGCGGGCTGCTCGGCGGCGCCGGAGTTCCACGCGGACTGCTCGTTCCACGCCGCGGCGTTCTCCCAGCGCGGCTGCGCGTTCCAATCGGACTGGGCGGCCTGCCAATCGGGCTGTGGCTGCCGATCGGCGGCCTCGCCCCAACTCTCGGCGGCGTTCCAGGCGTCGGCGCCCGCGTTCCAGTCGTTCGCACCGGCGTTCCAGTCTCCGGCGGGGGCGGCCCAGGACTCCCTGGATCCCCAATCACCGTGCGAGACCTGCGTGTTCGCGGGCTGCGGAGCTTCGAAGGCGTTGTCGCTGTCGTCGCGGTATCGATGGCCGTGTTTGGCCCGATGTCGCGTGGCGAAGGAATCGGCGCTCATCGGCGCTGGTCCGGGATGTGCCGCGATGCTGACGGAGTGCCTGCGGAGCGGAGCTCTACCTGCGGAGCGTTGTGCTTCGTCAAGCCTGCCGTCCTCCTGTCGTGACCGGGTTGTGACATCGACCGCATCGACGGTAACGAAACGATTGCGGGTCAGCAAGCGATGGACATGGTTCGACGCACCGGTGTGACATTCATCACTCTAGAGGCCGGAATTTCCTCACTGTGCTCGGGGTAACCCAGTGAGCCATCGCCACTACGTTTTGTAGTAGCCGATACCGGTCTCCGGGATTCGCGGGTCCTACCTGGCGGACCGTCAACAAGCTACCGGCGAGTAGCAATTTCGTGCGGTTTTGCGGGAGCGGAGACAGCACCGTGACCTGCGCCACTTAGGCTGTATGCGGCTGATTTCGGCTCCGTTCGACTGATTAGAGTCCGACCCGACCCACTGGCCTCGAGCGATCTGCAAGCAGTCGCTAGGGCCGACCGCGGGACGCCAACACAGACGTTGTCACCACAACGCAGACGAGACGGTGAGTACATGGATCTCTTCGAATATCAGGCGAAGGAACTCTTCGTGAAGCACGGAGTGCCTTCGTCGGAGGGCCGCGTCGCGGACACGGCCGAGGAAGCGCGTGCGATCGCCGAAGAAATCGGCAAGCCGGTCATGATCAAGTCCCAGGTCAAGGTCGGCGGCCGCGGCAAGGCCGGTGGCGTGAAGTACGCCGCCACCGCCGACGACGCGTTCACCCACGCGACCAACATCCTGGGCCTGGACATCAAGGGTCACATCACCAAGAAGGTCCTGGTCGCCGAGGCCAAGGACATCGCGGAGGAGTACTACATCTCCTTCCTGCTCGATCGTTCCAACCGCAGCTACCTGGCCATGTGCTCGGTCGAGGGCGGCATGGAGATCGAAGAGGTCGCGGCCAACACCCCCGATCGTCTGGCCAAGGTCGCCGTCGACGCCGTCAAGGGTGTCGACCTGGCCTTCGCCCGTTCCATCGCCGAGCAGGGCCACCTGCCCGCCGACGTGCTCGACGCCGCGGCCGTGACCATCCAGAAGCTGTGGGAGGTCTTCATCGGTGAAGACGCCACCCTGGTCGAGGTCAACCCGCTGGTGCGCACCCCCGACAACGAGATCCTGGCCCTGGACGGCAAGGTCACCCTCGACGAGAACGCCGAGTTCCGCCACGCGGACCACGCGGCCTTCGCCGACATCGAGGCCACCGACCCGCTCGAGCTCAAGGCCAAGGAGAACGACCTCAACTACGTCAAGCTCGACGGTGAGGTCGGCATCATCGGCAACGGCGCCGGTCTGGTCATGTCGACCCTGGACGTGGTCGCGTACGCCGGTGAGAACCACAACGGCGTGAAGCCGGCCAACTTCCTCGACATCGGTGGCGGCGCCTCGGCTGCCGTCATGGCCGCCGGTCTCGACGTCATCCTGGGCGACGCCCAGGTCAAGTCCGTGTTCGTGAACGTCTTCGGCGGCATCACCGCCTGTGACGCGGTCGCGAACGGCATCGTGGGCGCGCTGGAGACCCTGGGCGCCGAGGCCAACAAGCCGCTGGTCGTCCGTCTCGACGGCAACAAGGTCGAGGAGGGTCGCAAGATCCTCGCCGACTTCAACCACCCCCTGGTCACCCTCGCCCAGACCATGGACGAAGGCGCCGACAAGGCCGCCGAGCTGGCTGCGGCCAAGTAAAGGACACGAACCAACATGTCGATCTTCCTGAACAAGGACAACAAGGTCATCGTCCAGGGCATCACCGGCGGCGAGGGCACCAAGCACACCGCGCTGATGCTGAAGGCGGGCACCAACGTCGTCGGCGGCGTCAACGCCCGCAAGGCCGGCACCACCGTGTCGCACGTGGACAAGGACGGCAACGCCGTCGAGCTGCCGGTCTTCGCGACCGTCGCCGAGGCCATGGAGAAGACCGGGGCCGACACCTCGATCGCCTTCGTGCCGCCCGCCTTCTCCAAGGACGCCATCATCGAGGCCATCGACGCGGAGATCCCGCTGCTCGTGGTCATCACCGAGGGCATCCCCGTGCAGGACTCCGCGTACGCGTGGGCCTACAACGTGGAGAAGGGCACCAAGACCCGCATCATCGGCCCGAACTGCCCCGGCATCATCACCCCGGGTGAGTCGCTGGTCGGCATCACCCCGGCCACCATCGCGGGCAAGGGCCCGATCGGCCTGGTCTCCAAGTCCGGCACCCTGACCTACCAGATGATGTTCGAGCTGCGGGACTTCGGTTTCTCCACCGCCATCGGCATCGGCGGCGACCCGGTCATCGGCACCACCCACATCGACGCCATCGAGGCGTTCGAGAAGGATCCCGAGACCAAGCTCATCGTCATGATCGGCGAGATCGGCGGCGACGCCGAAGAGCGTGCGGCGGCCTACATCCAGGCCAACGTCACCAAGCCGGTCGTCGGCTACGTCGCGGGCTTCACCGCTCCCGAGGGCAAGACCATGGGCCACGCCGGCGCCATCGTCTCCGACGGCGCGGGCACCGCGCAGGGCAAGAAGGAGGCCCTCGAGGCCGCCGGCGTCAAGGTCGGCAAGACGCCGTCCGAGACCGCCGCCCTGGCGCGCGAAATCCTGGAGAAGGCTTCCATCACCGCCTGATCCCCGGATCGCACGAAGGCCGCCTTCCCCGGACGGGGAAGGCGGCCTTCGCCGTTCGGGCGGGCCGGGTTCGCCGCGGAAAATTCGGATATTGCGGGCGGGCCGCGCGGCACTACGTGATGACCCTCGTCGTCGAGTGCAGTAGCGTCGGTAGGAGTTCGTGAACGACTCGATAGGAGCGACGACATGTCATACCCGACCGGGGGCTCGGGATACAACGGGCCCGCGCCGACGCCTTCCAACGCACCCGGCTACGGCTCGCAGCCCACGGGCGGTCCCGCAGCAGGGTCGAGTACGACGGCGGCTTCGGCCAAGGGCCTGCCTTTCTTCCTGACCGTGGGCGTCATCGCCCTCGGCGCCATCAACTTCCTGCTCGGCCTGCTGGATTTCGCGAAGGTGGACAAGTCCGCTCTCGCCGACTCCAGTGAGAACGACGCCTTCGGTGGCGGTCTGCTCAGCGCCGGCGGCTCGGCGCCGGTGGCGCTGCTGCTGCTGGCCGCGGTCATCGCCGGATTCTCGTTGCTGCCCAAGCAGACCAAGCAGACCGGCATCGTCGCCGCCGTGTCGGTGACCGGCTTCCTGACGCTGCTGTTCCAGGTGTTCACGCTGTCGAGCTTCCTGGATCCGGCCGGCGCCGCCTGGGCACTGCTCGTGCTGGCGCTGGTGCAGGCGGCCGTGGCCGTGCTCGCGCTGCTCTTCGAGCTCGGCGTGATCAAGCCGCCGGCCCCGAAACCGGCTGCGCCGCAGGGCTTCGGCGGTCAGCCCGGCTTCGGCCAGGGTGGCGGCTACGGTCAGCAGGGTTACGGTCAGCAGCCGGGCCAGCAGAGCTACGGTCAGCAGCCGGGTCAGCAGTTCGGCCAGCCCGCCCAGCAGGGTCAGCAGCCGGGCTACGGCACCGGCCCGCAGTACCAGCAGCAGGGGTACAGCCAGCAGCCCGCCGGATACGGCACCGGTTCGCAGCCGACCTACGGGCAGCCGCCGGCCTACGGCCAGCAGCCGGGTCAGCAGAGCTACGGCCAGCCGGGCCAGCAGTTCGGCCAGCCCGCGGGCAGCGCCGACGCCACCCAGCACTTCGGCGGCGCGAATCCCCGTCCGGCGCAGCCCTTCGGCGGCGAGCAGAACGCCGATCCGGCCGCGGACGCCACCCGCGCGTTCCGCCCGGGCCAGGACGACAAGTAGTCCGCTCGGAATTAGTACGCACAACGGCCCCCGGGGAAACCCGGGGGCCGTTGCCGTTTCGGCCAGGGGGAGTCTCGCGATGCGATTCCCGCGCCCGCCGGGCCGATCAGGAGTCGCGTCGCCCGGGCTGATCGGACGCAACCCGATGGAAGTGTCCGGCCGGGTGGACGAGGGCTGCACGTGGCCGACCCGAACAGGGCGTCGACGAGACCGGGACGCAGCCCGCGCGCGGCGTGTCCGGCTTGTTCGTGATCCGGGTTGGTTGTCGCCGGTCAGGCACCGGCCGGGCGGGCGTGACCCGGGCCGTCGGGGCGGGTGGCGGCGGGGCGCGGGGGACCGTGTGTGGGGACTCGCCGGGGGCGAACCACTCGGCGCGCCTGAGTGTTCAGCGTGTCCGAAGCTGCCACGCTGGTTTTCCATGAGTGCTCCGAGAACTACCCTGGCTCGGGTGACCGATGAGGATGTGCGGGCTGTGCCGCGTGGTTCGGTCCGGCCGGGTGGGGGTTTCGGGGGCGGGTTCGGCTCGCTGACCCCGGAACGGGCCAGGGTGCTGTTGATCGTCGCGACGCGCGCCTCGAGCGTGACGCTGCTGATCATCTTCGGGCTGGTGTTCGGGACGCTGGCGGCCGCGGGCAGCGGCTACTCGGGGGCCTCGGGCGCCATCGCCGCGAGCTGGCTCGCGGTGCATCAGGTTCCCCTGACGATCGGCAAGACCGCGATCGGGCTGTGGCCGCTGCTGCCGACCGGATTCCTGCTGTGGCTGGCCGCGCGCGACTGCGCGAGCGCCGCCGAGCAGTACGCCGGTTCGGACGATCGCGACGAGAATCGGTGTACCCCGGTCGATCTGGCCTGGATCGCCGGCGCCGCTGTCGGCGGGCCGCTGCTGATCACCGCGATCTGCCTGGCGGTGGCCGACGACGCGGCGGCCGTGGTGCCGCTGCAACCGCCGAACACCCTGTCCGCCTTCGGCTGGGTGATCGGCCTGCACCTGCTGGCCGTGCTGTTCGGGGTGGGCGCGCGGCACTGGCGCGATTTCGCGGAGTTGGCCCCGATTCCGGTGCCGCCCTGGGTGGTTCCGGGCGTGCTCGCGGGCTTCCGCGCGGCGTGGCGGCTGGCGGCGGTGGCGGGGGTGATCGCGCTGGTCTCGTTCCTCGTGCACTTCTCCTCGATCGGCG
This sequence comes from Nocardia sp. NPDC005978, assembly GCF_040614455.1. Taxonomy (NCBI): domain Bacteria; kingdom Bacillati; phylum Actinomycetota; class Actinomycetes; order Mycobacteriales; family Nocardiaceae; genus Nocardia; species Nocardia sp. NPDC005978. The sequence goes on along the minus strand of NZ_JBEXUS010000009.1, from coordinate 124,881 downwards.
ACACCTACGCCACGGCCGGAAACTTCGTGGGCGTACTGGGTTTGACGCTGTTGTCGCTGGCGTATCTGCCCAACGCGATCATCGACACGGTCAGCGTGCTGCTGGGCGGTCAGCTCACCATCGGCCCGGGTTCGCTGAGCCTGTTCGGCATCGAAGGCGCGCCGGTTCCGGCGGTGCCGCTGGCCGCGGCCGTGCCGACGGGGCCGGCGGCGGGCTGGTGGTTCGCACTGCTGCTGGCCCCGGCGGCGGTCGCCGTGCTGTGCGGCGTGGATTGTGCTCGCACCAGCGATGATCGGGCCGCCGCGCCCTGGGCCACGCTCACCGCGGCAGGGGTAGTCGCGGCGCTGTTCACCCTGGTGGCGCTGCCCGCGGGCGGCGAGCTGGGTACCTTCGGCCGGCTCGGGCCGAGTACCGGACTGTCGGCGGCGCTGGCTCTGGCCTGGTTCGCGGCCGGCGGCTACCTGGGCCTGTTCGGCGCGCGCTGGTTCGCGGTACCGGCGGCGAGCGCGGTGGCCGCGGCGGGAGCGGCGGTCTACGACGACTACGACACGGCCGAGTACGACGACGCCGAGTACGAGGACGACTACTACGACGAGTCCGAGTACGACGACGAGGACGACCGGTACGACGACGACGAGTACTACGACGACTACGGGACCGGGCGCGACACCGACGAGATCGACGGCGAACTGGTCGACGAACCGCTCGCGCTCGATATCGAACCCGAGGCCGAATCCGAGGAGAACGCCGACATCGTCGACGCGGAAGTGGTAGAGGGAGACCTGCCGGACAAGTCGTAGGTGGGCGGTCGTTAGGCTCTGGGGTGGCGGTCCCGCCCCCGCCGTCTCCATTTCCACCCCCGACACAGGGAGTAGTGCGCTGAGTTCCACGCCCGCCCAGCTGCTACCGCCGTCCGCGCCCGCGACCGTCGTCGTGCTCGCCTCCGGCACCGGCTCGCTATTGCGTTCACTGCTCGAAGCGACGCGGGAGCCGGGCTATCCGGCCCGGATCGTCGCCGTCGGCGTGGATCGCGACTGCGCCGCAGCCGCGCACGCCGAGGAATTCGACGTCTCCTCGTTCATGGTCGAGCCGGGTGATTTCGAGAATCGCGCGCAGTGGGATCAGGCGCTGACCGAGATCGTCGACGCCTTCCGACCGGACCTCGTGGTCTCCGCCGGATTCATGCGGATCCTGGGACCGGCCTTCCTGGCGCGGTTCGGCGGCCGCGTCCTGAACACCCACCCCGCGCTGCTGCCCGCCTTCCCGGGCGCGCACGGGGTGCGGGACGCACTGGCCTACGGGGTGCGGGTCACCGGTTCCACCGTGCACCTGGTCGATGCCGGGGTCGACACCGGGCCGATTCTCGCGCAGGAGCCCGTGCCGGTGCTGCCCTCCGACGACGAGGGCTCCCTGCACGAACGCATCAAGATCGTGGAGCGGCGGCTGCTGGCGGAGGTCGTCGCCGCCGTCGCGAACCGAGGCATTGTCTCCGATGGACGAAAGGCAGTTATCCCAGATGAGGTTCTCCGGTGAGTGAGCGCAAGCCCATCAAGCGGGCGCTCGTGAGCGTCTACGACAAGACCGGCCTGATCGAGCTGGCCACCGGTCTGCACCAGGCCGGCGTGGAGCTGGTCTCGACCGGTTCGACCGCGGGCAAGATCGCCGAAGCCGGCATCCCGGTCACCAAGGTGGAAGACCTGACCGGTTTTCCGGAGACCCTGGACGGGCGGGTCAAGACCCTGCACCCGCGCGTGCACGCCGGCATCCTGGCCGACACCCGCAAGAACGAGCACGTCGATCAGCTCGTCGAGCTCGGCGTCGAGGCGTTCCAGCTCGTCGTGGTGAACCTGTACCCGTTCACCCAGACCGTGGCCGCGGGCGCGAGCATCGACGAGAGCGTCGAGCAGATCGACATCGGCGGGCCGTCCATGGTGCGCGCCGCCGCCAAGAACCACCCGTCGGTCGCCGTGGTGGTGGACACCGCCGCGTACGACCGCGTGCTGAAGGCGGTGCAGGACGGCGGTTTCACCTTCGCCGAGCGAACCGCGCTGGCGGCCAAGGCTTTCCAGCACACCGCGTCCTACGACGTGGCGGTGGCCAGCTGGATGACCAGCGTGGCCGCGCCGTCCGCGGCCGCCGAGGACTCCGAAGCCGAAGCGCCGCAGCGCTTCCCGGAGTGGATCGGCGCAACCTGGATTCGGGACGACGTGCTGCGCTACGGCGAGAACCCGCATCAGGGCGCGGCGGTATACGGCGCCGAGGCGGGTCCGGCCGGCCTGGCGCAGGCCACGCAGTTGCACGGCAAGGAAATGTCGTTCAACAACTACACCGACGCCGACGCGGCCTGGCGCGCCGCCTTCGATTTCGAGGCGCCCGCCGTCGCGGTCATCAAGCACGCCAACCCCTGTGGCATCGCGGTCGGCGCGGATATCGCCGAGGCGCACCGCCGGGCGCACGCCACCGATCCGGTGAGCGCGTACGGCGGCGTGATCGCGGCCAACCGCGAGGTGAGCGTGGAGATGGCCGAACAGGTCGCCGAGATCTTCACCGAGGTCATCGTGGCCCCGGCCTACGCGCCCGGCGCGGTGGAAGTGTTGCAGCGCAAGAAGAACGTGCGCGTGCTGGTCGCTGTCCCGCCGCAGCGGCAGGGTCCGGAACTGCGCCCGATCAGCGGCGGCGTGCTGCTGCAGGAGCGCGACGTGCTCGACGCCGAGGGCGACGACCCGGCCAACTGGACCCTCGCGGCCGGCGCTCCCGCCGATGCCGCCACCCTGGCCGACCTCGAATTCGCCTGGCGCGCTTGCCGCGCGGTGAAGTCCAACGCCATTCTGCTGGCGAACGACGGCGCGGCCGTCGGCGTGGGTATGGGGCAGGTCAATCGTGTCGACTCGTGCAAGCTGGCGGTCGACCGGGCGGGGGAGCGGGCCGCGGGCTCGGTCGCCGCGTCCGACGCGTTCTTCCCCTTCTCCGACGGCCCGGAGATCCTGGTCGCGGCGGGCGTGCGCGCGATCGTGCAGCCGGGCGGTTCGATTCGCGACAGCGACACCGTCGAACTGTGCCGGGCGGCCGGGGTGACCCTCTACCTGACGGGTGCACGGCACTTCGCGCACTGAGTATTCCGGTTCCGGGCCGCGCGTGCGCGTTGCGGCCCGGGGCCATTCGAGGCCGGTTGCGATTCGTCATGGCGATTCGCAACCGGCTCTTCGTTTTTCGGGGCCCGGTGCGGTCCGGTCGCCGTAACTACTTGACGCTGAGGACGGTTCGATCGCCCAGCGGGGACTTCAGCTCCAGGTCCAGGCTGCCGAACACCATGATCATGGTGCACATCTTGCCGACAGCGTCGGGGCGGGTGCCCGAACGCAAAGCCACAGTGACTGTTTTGTCGGTTTCGGTGACGGTGGCGTCCACCCCGTAGCACTCGGGTGCGCCGGTCTGGAAGTTGACCGAGATCTTGTTGCCGTCCAAGCGGGTCCAGCTGTCGAACTCCAGGGGATGCGGGTTCACGATGGCCGGGTCGGCGGTGAACGGCCGGCCGATCTGGCCGGGCGTGGCCTCGACCGGAGTGCCGAGCCCCGCACTCGTGGTGACGCCGGACTGCGGACTGTCGTCGGAGCTTTCGGTGTTCCCGCAGGCCGCGACGCCGAGGCAGAGCAGCCCGGCGGCGGCGGAGGCGAGGAGGCGGCGTCCCCAATTCCCGTACATGAGCGCCAGCCTAACGGTCCGACCGGTCGGGGCGGATGTGACCGGGTGGCGAATATCCAGCGACAGTGAGCCAAATTATCCGATGACTCGGCGCGTATTCTCTGCGCGGTTCGTCGGGATAGCAGTAGCCTCGATGGCAGATGTGCGAATGCACTTACGCGCCATCGACTTATCTCATGATCTCCTCCTCCCGAAAGGACATGCCGTGGGCGACGCATTGAAGGTTGGCGAAGAACTTGGTCTCGGTCAGTCGCTCAAGGGCGGCGCATACTCGCTGACCCTGCAAGAAGACGGCAACCTGGTGCTGACGGAGCCGGACGGCAATGTCGTCTGGGCCACGGGCACCAACGGCAAGGGTGTCAAGCGCGCGGCGCTGCAGGCCGACGGCAACTTCGTGCTCTACAAGGACGACGGCGCCGAGTGGTCCACCGAGACCAACGGCAAGTCCGTGGATCGCCTCGTGGTGCAGCCCGACCGCAACGTCGTGCTCTACGGCGCCGACGGCGCCGTCTGGTCCACCGGCACCAACACCGACAACCCCATCGTGGTCGAAGAGGAGACGGTCGCCGCCGCGGTCGACACCCCGCCGCCGGCCGAGGCCCCGCCCGCCGCCCGCACCCACACCGTCGCCCCCGGCGAGACCCTGTGGGCCATCGCGGAGCAGTACTACGGCGACGGCAACCGCTACGGCGACATCGCCGCAGCCAGCGGCATCGACAACCCGGACCTCATCAACCCCGGCCAGGTCCTGACCATCCCGTAAGGCGCACGCCCCACGGATATCCCGACGGCCCCGGTGCTCCCGCACCGGGGCCGTCGCGCGATCGGGGTGGCTGGGCGCGGTCCCCTCACGCACTTGTGGTGCGGCACAGCCCATCCGCGCCTCGCTCGGGCACCCGTATCGGGCCCCGCCGTCTACCTCTTCTGCATACACAGCGCCCCTGATGCGAATGCATCAGGGGCGCTTGTTATTTCCCTGCAAAGGGGCACGAGCCCTACCGGCTCGTGAACGGCAGCAATGCCATCTCGCGTGCGTTCTTCACCGCGATGGCGACCTGCCGCTGCTGCTGCGGGGTCAGGCCCGTCACGCGGCGGCTGCGGATCTTGCCGCGGTCGGAGATGAACGTGCGGAGCAGGTTCACGTCCTTGTAGTCGACGTATTCCACGCCGGCGGCGATGAGGGGATTCTTCTTGGGCTTGCGGCCCTGTTCGGCGCGAACCTTCTTCGAGGGTGCTCGCTTCACTGCCATGTCAGCGGTTCCTTCTCACGAGATCTTCGGTTTACCAGCTCGATTTGCGTACACCGGGCAGTTCACCCCGGTGAGCCATCTCTCGCACCCGAATCCGCGAGAGACCGAACTTCCGAAGGTGACCACGCGGGCGACCGTCCGCGGCGTCCCGATTGCGCAAGCGTACCGGACTGGCATCGCGCGGCAGCCGCCCCAGGGCGGACTGCGCGGCCGCCTTCTCCTCCGGGGAGAAGGACGGCTTGCGGATGATCTCCTTGAGCTCCGCGCGCCGCTCGGCGTAGCGCGCGACGATCTCTTTGCGCACTTCGTTTTTCATGATCTTCGACTTCTTGGCCATGTCAGCGGCCCTCGCGGAAGTCGACATGCCTGCGCACGACGGGGTCGTATTTGCGCAGCGTCAGGCGATCCGGGTCGTTGCGCTTGTTCTTGCGGGTGACGTAGGTGTACCCGGTTCCGGCCGTGGAGACGAGTTTGACGATGGGCCGGAGTTCGGTCGATTTCGATGCCATCTGGTTTCCTGTCAGATCTTCTGGCCTGCGGCGCGCAGCCGGGCCACGACCGCTTCGATGCCGTCGCGGTCGATGGTTTTGATGCCCTTGGCGGAGAGGGTCAGCGTGACGCGCCGGCCCTCGCTGGGCAGGAAGTAGGTCTTGCGCTGGATGTTGGGATCCCAGCGCCGGTTGGTTCGCACGTGTGAGTGCGAGACGGACTTGCCGAAGCCCGGCTTACGCCCGGTGACCTGGCAGATGGCCGACATGGTCGCTCCCTTCGCGTCATACTGCCCCGGTTCTACATGCAGATGACAATCGTTTTCGACAACGGGTTTATTCCAATGTACGCTGAGCCCTCGGTAAATGAAAATCGTTGTCGAAAGGGGTACGGCGGTGTCCGATACCGGAGCCAGCGGCGGCCAGCCCGCCCAGTCCGAGCGCGCGGGCCGCACGCCCGTGCTCGTGATCGCGGGGCTGCCCGGCCGCGCCGCGGACGGCGTGCACAGGGCCGCCCGGGCGCTGGGCGCCGAGCCCGGCACCATCGTGGTCCGCCACGACCTGAGCGAACTGCACGAGGGCGTGGTGCGCCGTATCGTCCGGCTGAACGGTCGCGAGGACGTCTCGGTGCTCGAACTCGCGCACGGCTGCGTCTCGTGCACGCTGCGCAAGGACCTGCTGCCGTACCTGTGCCTGCTCGCCGCCCGCGACTCGGTGCGCCGCATCGTGCTGGCGCTGGATCCGGCCTTCGAGGCCGAGGCGGTGTGCCAGGCCATCCGGCACGTCGTGGTCAGCGACGTGGTGGGCCGGGTCGACGGCCCGGCCGGGCGCAGCGTGCGCATCGAATCGGTGCTCACCTGCCTGGACGCGGCGGACTGGCTCGCCGACGCCACCGGTGACGACACCCTGGCCGAACGCGGCCACGCCACCGCCGACGACGATCGCACCGTGGCTCAGCTCGCGGTCGGCCAGGTCGAATTCGCCGATGCCCTACTGGCTTTCGACGGCGGGGTGGATCCGGTGGACCGGCTGCGCACGGCCGCGGTGCTGGCCCGCCTGGCTCCGCTGGCGCCGGTGCGGTGGCTGCCCGACCCCGCCGCGCTGGACGCGCGGGAATCGTCGGGCATGCTGCGCGCCGACGCGCTCTACGGTCTGCTGGACCGGGTTCCGGCCACCGCGCGCCGCGGTCACGCCTTCGATCCGCACGCCGCGCTGCTGCGCGGTGAGCCGCCGCTGGAACCGGACTGCGGGGTGGAGCTGCTCGAGTTCGGCACCGATCGGCCTTTCCACCCCGAACGCCTGCACACGGCCATCGACGTCCTGCTCGAGGGCGTGGTGAGCGCACGCGGGCGGGTCTGGCTCGCGACCCAGCCGGACGAGGTGGTCTGGCTGGAGTCCGCGGGTGGCGGCCTGCGGGTGGGCGGCGCCGGAAAGTGGCTGGCCGCCATGACTTCCGAGGAGATCGAACAGGTCGATCCCGAGCGTCGCATCATGGCCTCGATGCGCTGGCACGAGCATTTCGGCGACCGGCACACCGCGCTGGTGATCCTGGTGCACGAGGCCGAGGCCGACGAGATCCGGCACGCCCTGCACTGGGCGCTGGTCGACGAGGACGAGCTGCGGCAGGTGCGCTTCGCGCCGGAACGGGTGGCCGCCTGGGCGGACCCGTTCGGAGATCAGCACGAGGAGCCGTGCGACACAACCAGATCCACGCCGGTCTCCGGCGACGGCGGTTCCCGCCAGAACGAAAGGTGAAGTGATGAAAACAGGAATCCATCCCGACTACCACCCGGTGGTCTTCGAGGACTCGGGCACCGGAAAGCGTTTCATCACGCGTTCCACCGTCACCTCGGATCGCACCGTGGAATGGGAAGACGGACAGACCTATCCGCTGATCGTGGTCGACGTGACCTCCGATTCGCACCCGTTCTGGACCGGCGCGCAGCGCCTGCTCGACACCGCGGGCCGGGTCGAGAAGTTCGAGCGTCGTTACGGCAAGCGGGTGCGCGGCGGCGACACCGGTAAGGAGAGCTGACATGGCGGTTCCGAAGCGGCGGATGTCGCGATCCAATACCCGCAGCCGGCGCTCGCAGTGGAAGGCCACCCTGCCGGATCTGGTGCCGGTCACCGTTGCCGGTGTGGTGCACCGGGTTCCGCGCCGGTTGGTGCGCGCGGTGACGCTCGGCCTGGTGAACCCCGCCGATCTCTGAGCCGGGCACGCCGCGGATGCGCCCGGCGGACTTTGTCCGAGAGGATCTAAAAAGTCTTCTCAAAGTTGTGAATCCGTGCTCTTGCGACGGTATTCTCATGGCCGAGGGCGGGTTCTTCTGGTGACAGAAGAACCCGCTCATCGCCACTTTCGGGGGAGTTCGAGCACGGCGGTCGCCGTAGAAATACCGGCGAAGAAGTCAATTCGACTGACAATTACCGGCATCCGCCCGGCACTCAGTCGATCTGGCCGGGAGTGGCCGAAATTCGATCCTTCGAATCGCCGTTTTGTCTGTTCGGTCCGCTTTGTGGACCGTCGCCCCAGCCCGGCAGCGGCAGATCCGGCAGCAACTGCTCCAGTCTGGCCAATTGTTCGGCCACCACGGTCGCCGGCCCTTCCAGGAGGGAGAACGGGAACGGCCAGTGATGCCCGGACATCCGCTCCACCTCCTCGGAGAGTTCGGCGGTGGTGGCCTCCAGTTCACTGATCTCGGTTCGCAATTCGTCGATCCGGGTGAGCGCCGCGGCCAGGGCGTCGACCACCGTGCGGTGATTGCCCTGCGGGTCGTCGCCCAATTGCGGCCAGCCCGCCAGTCCGGGCCCGCGCAACTGGGTCTGGATGTCGCGCAGAATTTGGTCCTGTTCGGGCGTCAAGTCCTGTTCCTCCTGTTCGAAATCCCACTGACCGAAGTCGATTCGGTCGGTCTCGTTCACATCGCACTGCACGCCGTTGACATAGACCTGCTCCCCGGTCTGCAACAGCTGCGCCCGCGGCTCGCGATTGCTCCCCGACCAGGCCACCGTCTGCCAGGCCCAATCGGCGACCCCGGCGTCCAGGGCCCGCGTCACCGGCCAATACCCGCCGTATATACCGACATTCGCGCCGCCGAGCACGGTCGCGGCGCCTTCGAGATAGGCGTTGATGGCCCCCTGCTGCTGCGGGGTCGCATCGAAATCGGCGGAGAAGTAGATGGGCCGGTCCGGTCGGCCGCCGCAGCGCAGCACCTGCGCCAGGGCGGTGCGCGCGTCGGTGACGCCCGCGCCGTAGCCGTCCAGCATGCGCGCCGCGGTGGTCTCCCAGTTCGAGACGATCGAGACACCGTGCGCGCGTAGGTCTTCGGCCTCGGCCGGGGTGAGCAGCTTGCCCGGCAGCGACGGCCCGCCGCTGGAGAGATAGCGGACGACGAAGTCGAACCCGGCCGCGCGAATGGCGCTCGCGCCGGGCCGACCCGCGGCGTAATCCAGCCCGAAACGCATGACACTCATCGTAATTCGGGGGACGCGCCGACGATACGGCAATCCCGAAGTCCGTCCGGAACGCGACGCTCGTCCCGTCGGCGCCGGCCACCCGGTCCGCGCCGCATTCCCGCCGCGTTCGGCGGCCCGGACACGGGTCGGGCCGGGTCGCTGCCCGCGACCCGGCCCGGAAGTTGTTGTGCGCCGCGATGAATCAGTGCGGCAGCACGCCATGGATCAGTGCGGCAGCACGCTGCGCGGTCCCGACTGGCTCGAGGCCACGGCCAGCGACGGGCTGTGCGCGAGATCCGGATCCACGGTCGCGGACTGCTGCCGGGCCTCACGCCGGTCCGGCGCGACCAGGATCGCGGTGATCGGAATGGCCAGCGACAGTGAGCCGATGATGAAGAACGGCACGAAGAAGTTGAACAGCTCGTCGCCCGGCGGCGGTACGGCCGCCGGGTCCAGATGCGCGGTCACTCCGGTCAGCCCGGCGTAGTGCATGCCGGTCACCATGATCGCGTAGGCCAGAGACCCGGCCATCAGCACCGGCACCGACTGCGCCCACAGCATGAACCACAGCAGCAGCCCGGACATCAGCGCGGCGATGACGTACACCGCGATGATCGACACCAGCCCGCGATCGATGGTGCCGCGCACCCGGATGGCCGACAGCAGCAGCAGGTGTACGGTCCCGAGCCCGGCGGCCATGACCAGCGCACCGAGCGTGATCCGCCACCAGCTCAGGGTCTTGCCCGCGATCACCAGCGCCGCGAACACCACGAAGCCGGACAGCGCCGAGAACAGCGTGGTCAGGGTGGTGTCGTAGCGGATCTGACCGCCCTTGACCTCGAACCCGAGCATGGAGACGAACACCGACAGCGCCACGCCGACGCCGCCGATGGAGCTGGCCGCGACGAACAGCCACACCAGGCGGAACCGCGCCGTCACCGACTTGGTGGACTGGCGAATACACGCCAGGCCACAGGCGGCACCGGCGACCGACACGATCAGTGTCAGGCCGATCACCCAGTAGCCCATAGAGAAATAGATCACCCTGAACCCCTGCTTTCGTATCTCTCCGCGCGCTGATCGCTAGCCGCGGCGAGCAGTTTCGCGTTGCGCCGCCATCAGACGTTCGATGGCGTACTCGGTGACGGCGGCCAGTGATCGCCGGACCTCGCCCGGGTCGCGGGCGTCGATGTCGACGATCGGAACGCCTTCGCGGACGCTGAGCGCCTCGCGCAGTTCGGCGACCGGGAAACGGGGGGCGTCCGGGAAGCGGTTCACCGCGATGAGGAAGGGCAGCGATTTGGCTTCGAAGAAGTCGACCGCCGCGAAGCTGTCCTCGATCCGGCGGGTGTCGACCAGCACCACGGCTCCGATGGCGCCCTTGATGAGGTCGTCCCACATGAACCAGAAGCGGCGCTGCCCGGGCGTGCCGAACAGGTAGAGCACCAGATTGCCGGGCAGGATGATGCGCCCGAAATCCATGGCCACGGTGGTGGTTTCCTTGCCGGGCGTGGCGGCGAGGTCGTCCACCCCGTCCGACACGGCGGTCACCATGGCCTCGGTGCGAAGGGGCACGATCTCCGAGACCGCGCCGACGAATGTGGTTTTGCCCGCGCCGAAACCGCCCGCGACCACGATCTTGGTCGACGCGACGGTCCGGAACTCCTCGCCCGGACGGGGCGGATACTGCTGCGCTACACCCGGGTTCGCGCCCGGAAACTGTGGTCCGCCATTGGGGTACTGGGGCGCACCGCCGTTGTAGCTCCCGCCGTCAAAGGGCGCGGAGTCCATGCAGGGTCCTCTCCATCAAAGATCGGCGCTCGTCGTAGGTCGCCTGGTCGCTCAGAGTCGAATGCACGCGGAGGGTCCCGGCGACGACGAGATCGCCGATCACGACCCGGATCATGCCCAGTGGCCGCTGCAGGTGCGCCGCGATCTCGGCGACCGAGAGCCGGGCCGTGCCCAACCGCAGGATCTCGGTTCGAATGTCACCGGCGGGCCAATCGAAATGGGCTGTGAAGGACAGTGTTTCCACGACCGCCTCGAGCGGCAGATCCACTGCCGGTTCGGTGCGGCCGGAGGTCAATGCGTACGGGCGGACACGGCTGGTGGGCCGAGCGCCGCCGCCCCCGTTTGAAATTGTCATGGTCGACCCATCACGCAGTGCGGGCCGTGGCCTGCACCACGGATCCGACCCGGTCCACCAGCAGTGCCATCTCGTAGCCGATGCGGCCGATGTCGTGCTGCTTGTTGGCCAGTACCGCGAGATGCGAGCCGTTGCCGACGCTCATGACGAGCAGGTAGCCGCGCTGCATCTCGACGATGGACTGCATGACCTTGCCGCCGTCGAACAGCTGCGCCGCACCCGCGGACAGACTGGCCAGACCGGCGGTGACGGCCGCGAGCTGCTCGCCGCGATCGGAGGGCAGATGCGGGCTGGTCGCCTGCAGCAGACCGTCGGCCGAGACCAGCACGGCGTGCGAGACGCCCGGCACCTCTCGGGTGAAGCGGGTGACCAGCCAGTTCAGATTCTCATCGGTCTGGGTGCGCTGGGTGTCGGTCATGCATGCCCTCCGTCGTTGTACTGCGAGTCGGCTCGCCCGGAGCGGACGCCGCTGAGATGCCTGGTCAGGCTGTTGCGGATCTCGTCGGGGTTACGCGCGCCGCCCTCGTCCTCTTGCGCCGCGGCGCCGGGCACCAGCTGTGCGCCGGGCCGCCGGATCGGCAGACCACCCTGGGTCTTGGAGCTGCTGGTGGGGTTCGCGGCCTCTTCCGCCGCGGCCCAGCCGGCATCGGCGTTGGATGACCATTCGGTGCTCATCGGGGACTGCCCGCCCGCAGCGGGCTCGACCAGCCACTCCGAGACCATCCGCTGGTAGATCGGACTGCCGCCGCCGTTGCCCCCACCGGCACTACCGATGGGCTTGCGGTCCGCCGCGGGGTTGCCCGCGGTGAGAGTGCCGCCGGGGTTCGCGACCGTGTTCGCACCATTGCCACCTGCTCCGACGCTGTTCGCGCCATTGCCGTTGGATCCGTTGCTCTTGCCGTTGGCGCCGTTCGCATTGGCGCCGTTGCCAATACCCGCGCCGTTCTTGCCGTTGGCGTCGGCTCCCGCGGGAGCGGGCTCGGGCGCATTGCCGAAACCGCTGTAATCACTGGAGAAGAAGCCGCCGTCGTTGTCCGCGGGACCGCTGCCGCTGCCGCCGCCGAAACCGCCGCCTGCGCCACCGAAACCGCCGGTACCGCCGCCGCCGAAGCCGCCGGGTGCACCGAAACCGCTGCCGCCGGCGGAGACCGGCTGTACCGGTTCGGGCCGCTGCGGCGCCTCGGGCGCGGGCGCCTCACCCCAGAAATCGACCTGCCGGGCCTGCGGCGCCACCGGTTCGGGCCGCTGGGCCGCGAAGGCGTCGGAGAAGCTGTCCTGGGACGGCTCGGCCGGGTAGCCACCGCCGAACACCGGCTGTTCACCGGTGTCGAGGCCGGGCGTGCGGCGTTGCGGCAGACCGGTACTGGTCACCCCGAAGCGCGCGGGCGGATCGGCCGGCGGATTCGGGACCGGCGTGAGCCGCGGCGGGGTGATGACCGGCTGCGGTGCCGAGATCGGCGCGAACGGCGTGGCCGGGGCCAGTGGCGGCACCGGGGTCAGCGCCGCCGGAGCGGAGGCCATGACCAGCGGCGCGCCGTGCTGCGGCGCGACCGGCAGCGCGGCGGTCACCGGGAACTGCCCGGTGTCGCTGCCGTTGTTGCGCTCGGGAGCGGGCGAGACCAGGGTGCCCGGCAGGTGCACGCTGGCGGTGATGCCCGGCTGCTGCACCATGGCCGAGGTCCGGCGCAGGCTCACGGTGATGTTGTGGCGCTTGGCCAGTCGGCCGACCACGAACAGGCCCATGCGGCGTGCGGTCTCGACGTTGACCTCGCCGCCGGAGGCGAGGCGATCGTTGATGGACTGCAGGTCTTCGGCATTCATGCCCAGGCCGCGGTCGGTGATCTCGATGAGGTAGCCCCCGTCCACGGCGCGTGCCACCGAGACCGCCACGGGCGTGGACGGCGGCGAATACCGCAGTGCGTTGTCGATGAGCTCGGCCAGCAGATGTTCGATGTCGACCGCGGGTTCGCCCGCGACGATGCCGTCGGGCACGGTGCCGATCTCGACGCGCTGGTAGTCCTCCACCTGCGAGACCGAGGACCACAGCATGTCCGAGAGCGGAACCGGCGCGAGGTGGCCGCGGCGCAGCGCCGTTCCGGCCAGCACCAGCAGGTTGTCACCGTTGCGGCGCATGCGCGTCGCGAGGTGGTCGAGGCGGAACAGGCTCTGCAGCCGTTCGGAGTCGTCCTCGTCGCGCTCGAGTTCCTCGATCAGGCTGAGCTGCTGCTCCACCAGCGATTGGCTACGCCGCGAGAGGGTTTCGAACATGTTGCCGATCTGCAGTCGCAGCCGGGCCTGTTCGGCGGCCAGGTGCAGCGCCTGGGTGTGGATGTCGTCGACGGCTCGGGCGAGCTGGCCGATCTCCTCGGTGGTGTGCACGTCGACCGGGGTGATCTCGGGGATCGCGCCGCCCGAGCGCACGACGTCGAGCTCGGCGGGCAGGTCGATGTGCGCGACCTGCAGGGCGTCCCGGCGCAGGCGGCGCACGGGGACGACCAGGGTGCGCGCCACGACCAGCGCGAGCGCCAGGCCCGCGAGCAGCATCCCGATGACGACGGATGTGTCACGCAGCACCGTGTTGCGGGCTTCGGTGGTGAGCTCGGCGAGCTTGTTGGTCAGCGCGGCCTCGATGGCCTCGCTCTCCAGCCGGTAGGCCTCGATGCTGGTGGCGATGGAGGCCTGCATGGGCGGCAGACTCGCCGGGTCCGGCGCGCCGGACGCGAGGATGCCGATGCGCGCGCCCGCGGCGTCCTTGAGCGTGGCGTAGTTCTGCGCCTCGGTCGGCAGGATGCCCTTGTACACCTCGATCATGGTGATCTCGGCGCCGATCGCGGTGAGCAGCCGGATCTTCATCGCCGGGTTGGTGTCGATCGTGGGGTCGATCAGCAGGGTGCGCTCCTGCGTGAGCAGGCGGGTCGAGGTCATGACCGTACCCAGCTGCAGGAACAGCTGCTGCACTCGCAGATCGCTGAGCGACTGCGAATTGGTCAGCGCGCCCTGGATCTTGGCGGACACCGCCGAAGCCTGCTCGGCGACGGTCGCGACCGAGCCGTTGCGCAGACTGTTGCGCATGGTCTTGCCGATCGCGATGGCCTCGTTCATCCCCTGGATGACGTCGGCCTCGACCTTGGACGCGCGCAGCAGCGTCTCGAGATCGGCAACCGTCTGATCGAATTTCATCGTCGCGGTGTCCAGCGCCGCGTCGCGGTCGGGGTTGCCCCAACCGGAGATTGCGGAAATCGCGAGTTCCTGTGTGGCGCTCTCGTACCTGATTGTGGGGCCCATGACGGCGGCCTGTTCGGAACCGGCGCTCAGGTTGTTGATCGTCTGCAGCTCCGAGTTGATGCGCAGGACCGCGAAGGTCGACGCGAGCAACACCGGGAGCACCAGGACGATGCCGACCTTGCGTGTGACGGGCCAGTTGGACAGGCTGAATTGCCAGGACCGGGGTGTCGCTTCCATCCCGCTTCCGTCGCCTCCGCTTTCAAGAGTTGACCCCGGGTCTTATGCGGTTGTACGGCGTTGGGGCCTGAACCCGCGCAGAACCAACTAGAGGTCTTTTTGTACGGCCTGCAACATACCGCGTGAGCTGGGTAACGGCAATTCGAGCAACTCGTTGTACATGACTCCGAATGCAGCCGCGCGCAACGTCTTTCGCATATCGAAATGAGCGGGTAGGGTGGCCGCGCGTAAGCTGTTTCTGAAAATCGCTGGTCACCCGCTCGGGTCGTCCGGCGTGTCGAAGGCGGCCTTCTCAGTCGCCTCTCAGTCGCTGTGGGCAGACTGGAGCCCATGCGCATTCTGGTAGTCGACGACGACCGCGCGGTCCGGGAATCGCTGCGTCGTTCATTGACCTTCAACGGCTACACCGTCGAGCTCGCCGTCGACGGGCTCGACGCCCTCGAGAAGACCGCCAGTCAGCGCCCCGACGCTCTGGTCCTGGACGTGATGATGCCGCGGATGGACGGCCTCGAGGTGTGCCGCCGGCTCCGCAGCACCGGCGACGATCTGCCGATTCTGGTACTCACAGCACGGGATTCGGTCTCCGAGCGCGTCGCGGGCCTGGACGCCGGGGCCGACGACTATCTGCCCAAGCCGTTCGCGCTCGAGGAATTGCTCGCCCGTTTGCGCGCGCTGCTGCGCCGCACCACGGTCGACAATTCCGAGGCCTCGGAGATGATGAGCTTCGCGGATCTGTCCCTGGATCCGGTGACGCGCGAAGTGTTGCGCGGCGATCGGCAGATCAGCCTGACGCGCACCGAATTCTCGCTCCTGGAAATGCTGATGGCCAATCCGCGCCGCGTGCTCACCCGCAGTCGCATTCTGGAAGAGGTGTGGGGCTACGACTTTCCGACCTCCGGCAACGCGCTCGAGGTGTACATCGGCTATCTGCGCCGCAAGACCGAGGCCGAAGGTGAGCCGCGACTCATCCACACCGTGCGCGGCGTCGGGTACGTGCTGCGCGAGACCCCGCCGTAGGAGCCGGATCCGTGGCTAGATCAGTGCCGCGGCGGCCCGTGGTCGCCGGACTCGCGCAACGGCCGGACGCCGACATGCGCCCACCGACCCCGCTCACGCGGTCGGTGTCGCTGCGCTGGCGGGTGACCCTGCTGGCCGCGTCCGTGGTGGCCGTGGCCGTCGCCTTCACCTCCATCGCCGCCTACGCGATGGTGGCCCGTTCGCTGTACGCGGATGTGGATTCGCAGCTGCGCGCCCGCGCGTCGCTGATGATCGACAACAACTTCGACAGCCTCGGCTTCCAGTCGATCGTGCTGGCGGGCCTCTACTCCAGCGACGTCGGCGTGGCGCTCATCTTCCCGGACCTGTCGCCGTACGTGCCGCCGCAGACCACCAATCCGCCCGTGGGCAGCCAGGAATTGGCGGTCGCGCGCGGGGAGATCGGCTTCTCGCTGCGCACCGTCGACAACCAGCGCGTGCTGGCCCGGCGCACGCATTCCGGTTCCACCCTGGTGGTCTCGCAGCGCCTGCAGCCCACCCGCGAGGTGCTGGACCGGCTGGCGTGGCTGCTGTTCGTGGTCGGCGGCTGCGGCGTCATGCTGGCCGCCGCGGCCGGAACAGCCGTGGGCCGCACCGGATTGCGGCCCATCGCCAGGCTCACCGCGGCCACCGAACGGGTGGCCCGCACCGACGACCTGACACCCATTCCGGTGACCGGTGACGACGAACTCGCCAGGCTCACCGAGAGTTTCAACACCATGCTGCGCGCGCTGGCCGAATCGCGGGAGCGTCAGCGGCGGCTGGTGGCCGACGCGGGCCACGAACTCAAGACCCCGCTCACCTCGCTGCGCACCAACATGGAACTGCTCATCGCCTCCTCCCGGCCCGGCGCCCCGCGCATCCCGGACGAGGACATGGCCGAACTGCGCTCGGACGTCATGGCGCAGATCGAGGAGTTGTCCACCCTGGTGGGCGATCTGGTGGATCTGGCGCGCGAGGACGCCCCCGACACCGTCTACGAACAGGTCGACATCGGTGAGGTGGTCGAGCGGGCGCTGGAACGGGCCCGGCGGCGGCGCAGCGGCATCGAATTCGACGCCCAGCTGCGGCCCTGGTTCGTCTACGGCCACGAGGCCGGACTCGAACGCGCCATCCTCAACGTGCTCGACAACGCCGCCAAATGGAGCCCGGCCGGCAGCAGCGTGCAGGTGGCCATGCGCGAGAACGGCCGCGGCCTGCTCGAGCTCACCGTGGACGACGCCGGTTCCGGCATCCCGCCGAACGAGCGCGAACTGGTCTTCGAGCGTTTCTATCGCACCACCGCCTCGCGGTCCATGCCCGGCTCCGGCCTGGGCCTGGCCATCGTGAAGCAGGTGGTCACCAAGCACGGCGGCACCATCACCATCGACTCGTCCGAACGCGGCGGCGCTCTGATCCGTATCGTGCTACCCGGAGAAAGCGCACCGTTCGTGGGTACCGAAACCTAGCTCGCCGGCCGCGCGACCGGCATCTCCCGGAAAGCTCCGGAAAAAGCAAGCACGGTCTCAGTCCGCTCTCAGTCGTCACCGCCACGCTTGGCTACGAGACTCGAGGAGAAACGAGAAACATGACCGAGGATTCGCAGGACCCGCGGGGCACCGAGCCCACCTCCGGCGCGGACGCCGTGCCGAACTCCGGCGCGCAGGCCGTGCCGAACCCCGGCGCGCCGGGCGCGCACGATCCCGCCGGGCCCGCCGCGCCGCAGCCCGATCGGGCCGGTTTCGGCGGACAGGCGTCCTCGGCTCACGGCGGCGCCCCGGCGCCCGGTTCGGCCGAACCCGCCGGATCCGTTCCACCGCGCGACCCCTACGCCCGCCCCGTCGAGGGCGGGCACGACCGCTCGCAGCCGGGATACGCACCCGGCGGCCCCGCGGCCTCCGGCTACGCCGGGCACGGCTTCGGCGGCCCCGGAACCGGGCCGGGACAGCACGGCGGCACAGTCGGCCAGTCGGGAGGCGTTGCGGGACATACCGGTTCGTTCGCGGCCTACCCGAACGCGCCGCACGGCGCGCAGCCCTACACCGGCGCCGGATACACGGCGGCGGCGAACGGCCCTGCCACCGAACAACTTCCGGCCGGCGGCTACGGCCCGGCATATGCGGCGTCGGGGGCCGGATACGGTCCGGCCGGATCGCACACCGAGCCGATGTTCGGCGGCCCCGGCGGCCCGATCGGCCCCGGCGGTCCCGGACAGCCCGGCGGGTATCCGGGCGGCCCGGCTCCCAAGCGGTCCGCGCGCACCGGCCTGGTGGCGGGCGCGGTCGCGCTGGCCCTGTTCAGCGGCGGCATCGGCGGTGCGGTCGGCGCGCTCGCCACCCGCTCGGACAACGGCGGCACCACGATCACCAATGCACTGGACGCCCCGCGTCAGGTCAACGAGGTGGCCAATGCCCCGGCCGGTTCGGTCCAGGCGGTGGCGCAGAAAGTGCTGCCCAGCGTGGTCATGATCCGCGTCCAGGGCAATCAGGCCGAGGGCGAGGGCTCGGGCGTGGTCCTGTCCACCGACGGCAAGATCCTCACCAACAACCACGTGGTCAGCGGTGCGGGCCCGAACGCGCGCATGGAGGTCGCCTTCAGCGACGGCAGCACCGCGCCCGCGACGCTCATCGGCGCGGACCCGGTCTCGGATCTGGCGGTCATCAAGGTGACGGACAAGAAGGGCCTGGTGCCCATCGAATTGGGCGCGTCGTCGAACCTGCAGGTCGGACAGTCCGTGGTGGCGATCGGCTCGCCGCTGGGCCTGGCGGGCACGGTGACCACCGGTATCGTCTCCGCGCTCAACCGGCCGGTGTCCACCAGCGGTGAGGCCAACTCGCAGGGCGCGGTCATCAACGCCGTGCAGACCGACGCGGCCATCAACCCCGGCAACTCCGGTGGCGCGCTGGTCGACATGAACGGCAAGCTGATCGGCATCAACACCGCCATCGCCACCCTGGGTGTCTCGGAGTCCGCGGGCGGCCAGAGTGGTTCCATCGGACTCGGATTCGCCATTCCGGTGGATCAGGCGCGGCGGGTGGCCGACGAGCTGATCAAGAACGGCCGCGCGACCTACGCCCAGATCGGCGTGAAGGTGCGCGGACAGGACGACGTCAACGGCGCACGGGTGCTCGAGGTGACCCCCGACGGCCCGGCGGCCAAGGCGGGTCTGCCCAACGGGGCCATCGTCACCAAACTCGATGACCAGGTGATCGATTCGGGCAACGCGCTCATCGCGGCGGTGCGGTCGCACCGGCCCGGCGACAAGGTCAAGGTGACGTACACCGACGAGCAGGGCAACAACCAGAAGACAGTCGAGCTCACCCTCGGCGAAGCAGCTGCGGAGGGCGGCCGATGATGCGACGTACAGACAACAAGAAATCCACCCCCGCGATCCGGGTGACACCCGACGGCGGCTGGGAGGTGTTGTCCGGCAATGGCGCAGTGCTCGATCGGGTGGCGGTGCTCGAGGGTGCGGCCCTGCTCGAAGGTGAGATGAACAAGACCGCGGCGATGTCCGTCCGGGGCGCTACGGTGAGCAGCATGGAAATCGATGCCGCTGTTGCGGGCCGTGCTCTTGTCGTGGTCGTCGACGACCGAACCGCACACGGCGGAGTGGATTCGCTGGGTCCGCTGGTGACCGAACTACTCACCGAGGCCGGGTTTCTGGTGGACGCCTCGGTCTCGGTGCAGGCCGACGAGGTCGACATCCGCAATGCGCTCAACACGGCCGTCATCGGCGGCGTCGACCTGGTGATCTCCGTCGGCGGCACGGGCATGTCGCCGCGCGATGTGACCCCGGAGGCGACCGAGGAGGTGCTGGATCGGGTGCTGCCCGGTATCAGTGAGGCACTGCGCGCCTCGGGCCTGTCCTCGGGCTCGCTGGACGCGGGTCTCTCGCGTGGGCTGGCCGGTGTGTCGGGCAGCACGCTGGTGGTGAACCTGCCGGGCTCGCGGGCCGCGATCCGCGACGGCATGGCGACCCTGGGCCCGCTGGCGAGCCGGGTCATCGATGAGCTCTCCGGTCTGGCGGAATGAGTTCGACGCCCGACAGCAATTCCGACGAACCCCGTCCGGCCGCGCGCCGGGCGGGGTCTCGCCGTCTGACGGCCGCCGATCGCGAGAAGCTGGCCCGCGTTTTCGGTGACGCCTTGCCCGCGACCACCAATGACGAACGCGCGCCGGAGCCCGAATCCGGTTCCTCCGGTGACGATTGGCTGCGCTCGCAGGTACCCCCGCACCACGGGTAATTCGTTTTTCGCATAACTCCGGGAATTGGAGTTCGAGAGCACTTCGCGACCGTGCTCACTCGCGAGCGACCGCACTCATAATTCCTCGTCCGCCGCTCGGCGGGCCCGAATCACGGTGTCCGTGATTCATTCCGTATTCGCATTAATCGATGCCGTTGCCACTCGATTGCTGTTGTGGCTATCGTCCCCGGCAATTTTAGAAAGTCGCTTGTCCAACACGTTTTCTCCAGCTGCTCGAGTTTTGCCCGGTTCGCCGTGTGCGCGGGTGGCCGGCTGCATCGCCGGCCGCCGGGGCGACATCGGTGGCGGCGCCGACGGTGCGGGTGGCGCGGAGGTCGGCAGCCGGCAAGCTCTCGGGCGCGCCCGCGCCGACGGTGGCAACTCTGACGTCGGACCCGGGGCGGGGCAGGGTCTTCCGCCTGCTCGATCGGGAAGCCGCACCGCGGTCACCCGCTGGGGGGCAGCCCTTCGGCCTCGGCTGATTCGTCCCGGCAAGCGGAACCCGAAGAGGCTCGGCGCGATTAGCGCCGGGCCTCTTTTGCTATTCATAGCCTTCCCGACATATGTGCGGGAAGGCCTGCATGTTGCACCGGATCCTCTTCTCTCACACCTCAAAGGCCAGAGCGGTGATGTAAAGTGCCCTGCGTCGCATCACATTAAGAATTTGTTAGCAGTAACACAGCGGCAACAATGTGGCGACAAACTTACCTGGGTTCGCGAGGACCCAATTCAGCCTCGGTGGTCGAGGCTGACGCTAGAAACCTGATGAGGGGAAGTATGAGCGAGAACCGGACCAACGGTCTTCGTCGCGGTGCCCGTATTGCGGGTGCAGGCGCGGCGGCGGCCGTGGCCATGGGACTTTTTTCCACTGGCGCCGCAAATGCCGATACCTTCGTACCGTTGCCGGACGGTCAGAAGGTCGCTCCGAGTGGAGCTGTCACCATCACCCGTACGGGCGAGCGCGCCATCATTTCGCCGTCGCTGTCCGCCAATGGCGCGGGCCGCGTCGTGTGGGTCAGCGGCAATGCGACCGCTGAAGTCACCGTCACTCCCGAAGGCGAAGTCGGCCCGAACAATGGACCCGCCAACGGGAATGGGTCCAACAACTCTTCCACCCACGGCGCGTCGCAGCTGAGCACCGGCTACATCGTCGGCTGCCAGGTCAGCATCGGCGAGGATGCCATCTCCGCGGGCGTGTCCGCCGGCGTCTCGCTGAGCGACGGCTCCATCGGTGGGTCCATCGGCATCAACCTCGGCCCGGGTGAAGTCAAGTTCGTGCAGATCGATTACAAGGACATCCTCAAGGCGGGCACCTACTCCGTCGAGTACCAGGATGCCGAGATCGGTATCGAAGGTTGCGCGGGTTACGCCCAGGCGCGGGCGTACACCGTCGTCGAGGTCATCGGCGACCACTACTCGAAGACCACCCTCTACGGTCAGCCGTTCAGCCTCGGCTGATAGTGGTCCTCCCCGCCAAATACTTTCTCGCGCAAGCGAACTCATACCCTGAGGGAAAAAGAGCATGAACCTCCGTAAGACCGTGGCACGGATGGCCGCGACCGGCGCTGTCGCGACCGCCGCCCTGGGCCTGTTCTCCACCGGCGCCGCCAACGCCGATACCTTCGTTCCGCTGCCGGGCGGCGAAATCGTCAAGACCCTGTCCGACGGCACCGTCGTCACCGTGAAGCTGGTCGGCGAGTCCGCCAACATCTCCGGTTCGATGGGCGCCACCCCCGTCCACCGCAACGCCTGGGTGTCGGCCTCGGCGCAGGTCGAGATCTCCGGCAACAACACCGATGTCGGCGGCAAGATCTTCCCCGGCTACCAGGTCGGTTGCCAGGTCAACATCGCCGGTGGCGGCGTGAGCGGCGACGCGTCGGCCGGTGTCACCTGGGAAGACGGCAGCCCGAGCGCGTCCGGTGGCGGCGGCGGCAACCTGACCCTGGGCCCCGGCCAGGCGAAGTCCTTCTACATCCTGGACATCGAAGAGGCCGACGACTTCGGTTCCGAGGCGCACAAGGTCCGCAACAAGTTCAGCGGTTCGAACGGTTCGGTCACCTGGGCCGACTCGACCATCGGCCTCAGCGGTTGCGGTGGCTACGCCCAGGCGCGTGCCTTCGTGAGCGTCGAGATCGAGACCGAGAACGTGGTCACCTGGATCACCCTGTGGGGCCAGCCTTTCAGCCTCGGCTGATCGGTCACCTCTGATCCGCGTTTTCATCAGCTGAACGGGCCCGGCGCATTTCGCGCCGGGCCCGTTCGCCGTCTCTATCCGGAATTCGAGAATGCTTGCCGGCGATCAGCTTTCGTGCCGGCCGCCGCCGGGGCCGTTCGCGCGATCCTCGGCGAGCAGATCCCGAATCTGATGCAGCAGATCGATTTCGGTGAGTGCGTCATCGGCATTGCCCCAGCGTGCCTTGGCCCGGGTGGCCGGAACCACCAGCACGAAGTACAACAGCGTCGCGATGATCAGGAAGTTGAGCCCCGCGGTGATGATGGGGCCGATCGCCACGAAGGTCGCCGGTTTGTCGGCGATCAATTGGAATCCGAGCCCGATGGGGTTGGTACCGCCGAACATCGCCAGCAGCGGATTGATCACGCCCTCGCTGAATGCGGTGACGATGGCGACGAATGCGGTGCCGAGCACCACCGCCACCGCCAGGTCGACGACATTGCCGCGTAGCAGAAACTCCTTGAAACCCTTGAGCATTGCCGAAAACTCCTCTGCGTGATGGGCGCGTGCGGCGGCCCGGTTAGCGAGTGTCGGACGGCTGGTCCGGGTGATGCGGGATGGGGTATTGCGGTATCGGAATGCTAGTTCACCCTGGGTCCGCGACCCCGGAAGCGAAGCGCCCAGGCGGGTCAGCGCACGACCACGGTGAGGGCGGTGCGCAGTGAGGCCGCGGCGATGACGGTGGCGTGCCGGGCGTCCAGGGCCACCAGCACCAGCGGCTCGTTACGCCCGCGCGCGCTCGGCCCGCCCCCGGCGGATCCGCCGGACACGAGCACGACCGCGGCGTCGGACGCCAGCAGCCGGGCGGGGCGGCCCGCGCCGCCGTTGTCCGCGGCGGCCACCACGTCGACCCGGTCGCCCGGGCGCAGTACCTCGGCAACGCCGTTGTCCGCCAAACGAATCGGAACGATGCGAGCATCGGGGGAACGGGCGGCCACCGTGGCCAGCCGGGGGCCGAGCACGCGCAGTTCGGTGAGAATCTCACCCGTCGTGACGCCGCCGCCGAGCGTGGATCCCACGAGCGCGCCCGGGTCGCGCAGCGTCCCCGCCGGCAGTCCGGCCGAATCGCGTGGCGCCCGCACCACGTCGTCCGCGCCGAGCACGTGGCCCGGCGGCAGTTCGCGGGCCGCGACCACGACCTCGGTGTGCCGCCCGCCGGGATCGGCCCGCAGGGCGAGTGCCGCGGCGAGCGCGAACAGTGCCGCCGCCGCGATCCGGCGGATCAGCACCCCGTCCGCCCACAGGGGGAGCCCGAGCTCGCCCGGCCATCCCGCGCGCAATCGATGCATGGCGAAAAGCCTAGGGGCGCCGGTGGTTACGGCCGCTCGTCCGAGGGCGTGCTGTGGATAACCGGGAGCCTGTGGACAACCTGTCCCGGAACCAGAAATCCCCGGCCGTCAGGGGCCGGGGATTCGGGAGAGCGCGGTGCGGTTCAGGCCGCGGAAGTGCTCGACGGGGTGCTGGGGGCGGCGGCGGTGCTCGCCGGGGCGCTGGGGGCGCTCGCCGTGCTCGAGCCACCGTCGGTGCTGGTCGAGGGCTTGGCGGGCTCGCTCGACGTGCTGCCGTTGCGGCTGTCGGTGCGGTAGAAGCCGCTGCCCTTGAAGACGATGCCGACCGAATTGAAGAGCTTGCGCAGCTTTCCGTTGCAGCGATCGCAAGTGGTCAGCGCGTCATCGGAGAAAGACTGCACGATGTCGAACTTGTTGTCGCACTCGGTACACGCATACGAGTAAGTTGGCATCGCAAATCCTCCACGGTCTCCGTCGGTCCAGCACTCTACAGACGACAGTGCCAACACTGCCAATCGGGTGTCAATTCCCGCCCGTGTCGCCCAGCCGCCGCAGCCCGCCGAACGGCGTGAGCGCCCAGCCCATGCGGTGGTCGTGCGCCTCTTCCGGCAGTTCGGCGACCACCTCGTCGTCGCGCACCACGGCCACGAGTCGCACGTCGGCCCGGCACGCGCCGAGGCTCCGATCGTAGTAACCGGCTCCCCGCCCCAGCCGCACCCCGCGCCGGTCCACCGCCACCGCGGGCACGAGCACGACCCGCGCCAGTCCGATCGCGTCCGGGATTCGGTCACCATTCGGCTCGCGCAACCCGAAACGCCCCCGGACCAGCCCCGCCGCCCCGGTGTATTCGGCCCACTCCAATGCCCCGGGATCCCCGGTGACCGGCAACAACACTCGCGCCCCGCCCGCTCGCAGCGCGTCCAGCATCGCCGCCGACCCCGGCTCCCCGCCCACCGGAACGTACGCGCAGATCCACGGGTCATCGGACCCCGCGCTGTTCCCGGCGATGGTGCCGCCGGCCGGCGCCGGTGGGATGGACGTGCTCGTCGATGTATTCCGGGCCGAGTCCCGGGGATCGGCTGCGCTCGGTGCCGCGACCGGCCCACTCGCGCCTCGGCACGCCAGCTCGAGCACCGCACCCATGCTCGCCGCGAGCCCGGCGGCCTCCCGATCCCGCTCGTCCGCCGCCACCCGCGCTCGCCGTCCGAGGATCTCCGCCCGCCACTCCTTCTTTCCCCACGCCCGCGCATCCACGCCCCCACGATAGGTGCGTGAACGAGGCGGTCGTCAACGTCTCGGCCACGGAAGGCGTGTTCGGCCGCGCGCAACGGCACCCCCTGCACCCGCTACACGCCACCGCCCGCCAGACGTGTCCGTGGCGGACACCGGCTGGGCGCACGCACCCCGGATGTCACCCGTCTCGTGTGTGGAGGGGTGGTGCCGTGTCCGGCGGTGCGACGGCTGGGAACGTGCCGCTGCCGCGGATACCGGTCCGGGCGTTCACGCGCCGGGGTGTCGCGAAGTGGGTCGTGTCCGGCGGACCACGTGCTGAGACCTGCGCCACTGCTTCGGAACTCGGCGGCCTTCACGATCCCGGGGTGGCATCGGGGCAGGTCGTGGCGTCGAGTGTTCGTGCGTCGGCGTGAGTTCGGAGGCGGCCGGCGCGGATCGGCGGCGGGATCCTCGGCATTCGGTCAATTGACGCGGCTCCGGGCGGGCGGGCATCCGCGGTGCGGATGGTGCCGAATCCCTGTCGACGGGCCGCGGCTGAAATCGGCTGGGAGAGAGCTTTTTCCGTGCGCCGCGTGTGGGGTGTTCGCGTGTTTCGGTGGGGTTGTCGGCCGCGGTGGCGGGCCGGGTCGCGATGCCGTGCCGAATCGGTCGTCCGGTGGGCGACAGAGGCCTTTCTCGTATCTCGACTGTGTCATTTTGCACGGTTTGTGTCATCGTCCAGCGGTTATCGCATGACAAAGGCGTTCGGTGGGCTCGGTTGCTCCGGGACCCTTAGGCTCTCGTGGATATCGGGACGGTTCGTGGCCGCCCCGGTGGGTGAGACGGATGGATAGGGTGAGTTCATGACGGCTATTGGCAGCGGGGCACCGGCGTGCTTCCGCACCGCGGTGGTGCCCGCGGCGGGGCTCGGTACGCGATTCCTGCCGGCGACCAAGACGGTGCCCAAGGAGCTGCTCCCCGTGGTGGACACCCCGGGCATCGAATTGGTCGCCGCGGAGGCCGCCGATTCCGGCGCGAGCCGGCTGGTGATCGTGACCTCGCCCGGAAAAGACGGCGTGGTAGCGCATTTCGTCGAGGATCTGGTGCTGGAGGGCACGCTCGAGGAGCGCGGCAAGTTCCACCTGCTCGAGAAGGTGCGCAAGGCCCCGGGCCTGCTGGACGTGACCTCGGTCGTGCAGGAGGAGCCGCTCGGCCTGGGGCACGCGGTGGCGCAGGCGGAATCGGCTCTGGACGCGGACGAGAGCGCGCTGGCCGTGCTGCTCCCCGATGATCTGGTGCTGCCCAGCGGCGTGCTGACGGTCATGGCACGGGTACGCGAGACCTACGGCGGTTCGGTGCTGTGCGCCATCGATGTGCCCAAGGACCAGGTCAGCGCGTACGGCGTCTTCGACGTCGAGCAGCTGCCCGGCTCGCCCGCCGATGTCCTCAAGGTCAACGGCATGGTGGAGAAGCCGGCCCTGGACGAGGCGCCCTCGACCTACGCGGCCGCCGGCCGATACCTGTTGGACCGGGCCATCTTCGACGCGCTGCGCCGGATCACCCCCGGCGCGGGCGGCGAACTGCAGCTGACCGACGCCATCGCGCTGCTGATCGCGGAGGGTCATCCCGTTCACGTCGTGGTGCACCGTGGGTCGCGGCACGATCTGGGCAACCCGGGCGGTTATCTTCGTGCAGCGGTCGATTTCGCTTTGGAACGAGAGGAATACGGTCCGGCGCTGCGCGAGTGGCTCGAGCATCG
Organism: Nocardia sp. NPDC005978; assembly: GCF_040614455.1. NCBI lineage: Bacteria > Bacillati > Actinomycetota > Actinomycetes > Mycobacteriales > Nocardiaceae > Nocardia > Nocardia sp. NPDC005978. Next base: position 98,623 of record NZ_JBEXUS010000009.1, on the reverse strand, counting down.
GCTCGGACCGGGCTGGAATCCGCAGCTCACCTCGTACGAGTGACAGCAGCCGGGACGGTGTGGGCAGTGCGCGATACCAGGGAAGGGCGGCATGCGCTCGGTTGAGGATCAGCAGATCAAGGTGACCGCGGCGGCTGTCGCGCCGCGGCCCGTCCGGGTCGCGATCTCGGAGGCCCAGGGCCTGCTGTGCGCCGAGGACGTGGTCACCGAGCGTCCGCTGCCCGGGTTCGATCAGGCCGCCATCGACGGTTACGCCGTACGCAGCGTGGATGTCGCCGCCGCGGGCGCGGATATCCGCGGTGAGGACGGCGAGGCCGTCGATCTGATGCTCCCCGTGGTGGGCGAGGTCGCGGCCGGTTCGCGCCAGCCCATTCGGCTGCAACCGCGCCAGACCGTGCGCGTGGACACCGGAGCCCCGCTGCCCACCCTGGCCGACGCGGTGCTGCCGCTCGATTTCACCGACGGCGGCCGCGCCAAGGTGAAGGTCTACGAGCCGGTGCGCTCGGGCGATTACGTGCGCCGCATCGGCGACGATGTGCAGCCCGGCGATCTCGCGGTGCGCGCGGGCACGATCATCGGCCCGGCCCAGGTGGGTCTGCTCGCGGCGGTCGGGCGGGACAAGGTGCTGGTGCATCCGCGCCCGAGACTGTCGGTGCTCTCGGTCGGCGGCGAACTGGTCGACATCGATCGCACGCCGGGTCCCGGTCAGGTCTACGACGTGAATTCCTACGCGCTGGCCGCCGCCGCGCGGGACGCGGGCGCCGATGTGAATCGGGTCGGCATCGTCAGCGGCGATGCCAAGCGGTTGCGCGATGTCGTGGAGGGGCAGCTCGTTCGCTCGGAGGTCGTGGTGATCGCGGGCGCGGTCGGCGGCTGGGCCTCGGAGCAGGTGCGCGAGGCCCTGGAAGGCCTGGGGGAGTTGGAGATCACGAGGGTGGCCATGCACCCGGGGTCGGTGCAGGGTTTCGGCCTGCTCGGCCGCGACGAGGTGCCGACCTTCCTGCTCCCGTCCAATCCCGTTGGCGCGCTTGTGGTTTTCGAGGTCATGGTGCGGCCGTTGATCCGCATCGCGCTGGGCCGCCGCCAGCCCATGCGGCGGGTGGTCCGGGCGCGCACGATTCTGCCGATCGCCTCCATTCCCGGTCGCCGGGGCTATCTGCGCGCGCAGCTCATGCGCGACGAGCAGACCGGCGACTATCTGGTGCAGCCGCTGGGCGGTCCCAACGGCGCGTCCTCGCATCTGCTGGCCACGATGGCCGAGGCCAACAGCCTCATCGTGATCGACCCGGATGTGACCGAGGTGCGCACCGGTGACGAGGTTCGGGTCGCTTTCCTCGCGCAGCGAGGCTGAGGCGTGGACATGAATGTCTTCCGGGCCACCCAGCATCCGGGCTGGCCGGCGCATCTGGGCCCGGTGCGGGTGGCGGCGGGCCAGGTGACGCTGCGGCCCATCCGGTTACGCGATGCCGCGGCGTGGTCGCGGATCCGCACCCGTGATCGCGCGTATCTGGAGCAGTGGGAGCCGACCGGGCGCGGGGCGTGGGAGGCGCGCAATCACGCCGGGAACTGGCCGTCGCTGTGGTCGAGCCTGAAGGCGGAAGCCCGGCGCGGGGCCATGATTCCGCTCGTCATCGAGGTGAACGGCACGTTCAGCGGGCAGTTGACGATCGGCAACATCGTGCGCGGGGCGTTGCGTTCGGCCTGGATCGGTTACTGGGTCGCCAAGGACGTGAGCGGTCAGGGGGTGGCGACCGCCGCGCTGGCGCTGGGGCTCGATCACTGTTTCAGCGAGGTGGGCCTGCACCGGGTGGAGGCGACCGTGCGGCCGGAAAACCTTGCCAGCCAGGCGGTATTGCGCAATGTGGGCTTCCGTCAGGAGGGTCTGCTCGAGCGCTACCTGGATGTGGACGGGGGCTGGCGCGACCATTTGCTGGTGGCGATGACCGTGGAGGAAGTCTCGGGCACGGTGGTGGACAGGCTGATTCGCGCGGGGCGGGTCGCGCAGCAGTAAGTCCGGGGCGCTCCGGCGGGGAAAGCGCGGCCGTGCGCCGGTCGCTCGGGCGTAGCTCGCGGATCCGTACGGCCACTAACTTGTGTGACTACTGTGGCAGGTGTTGACGGCGCGCCTGCGGGCCATTCCTGAGGTGTCGAATTAGCCTACGGACGTCGGTGGTGCGCCTTTGTATCGCCGATAGGTGCCACGGTGCACGTCGAAGGGAAAATGGGCCAGGCGGGGACGGAGGTGAGCGCATGCCGAATTCGATCTTGTGGATCGGGCTGGTCGTGCTCTGGATTTTCGTCGTTTTCCCCATGCTGACCTCCCGGCATCCGCGCATTCGCCAGCACACCGACGCCGCGCTCTCGACGCGGGTGCTGCATCGCGGGGATGCCAAGCCCCTCGCCAGAAAAGGTCCGGCCACCGGGCACGAGACCGATCCGGACTACGTGCCGGTTCGCAGGAAGCATCACCACAGCGATGATCCGGAGGATCGGATGACCAGATCGGACGACAGCACCACAGCTGGATCGGACGACGAGGATTTCGACACCGACCGTGAACGTGACTCCGCGAAAGCGCCTTCGGCGACCGCGGTGACCGAGCCGAGTGGCGATGCCGCCGAAACGGCCGCATCCGAGCAGGATCCGGCAGACAATGACCTCGACGTCGCGGACCAGGAGCACCCGCGCGCCGAAAACGAGCACGAGACAGCGGAATCCGAGGACGTGGCCGCCGAATTCGACGACCGGGACGAGTACGCGGGCGAACGCGCGTCCGAGACGTCCGACGAGTCCGACTACGACGACGCGGAGCCCAGGCCCCGCGGCCGGGCCGACACCATGCGCACCCGGGACGAGACGGCGCGTTCGCGGGTCCCCGCACTGCGTGACGAGGATCTGGATCGGGAAGCCGACGAATCCGATTCCGAGGACTCGGATTTCGTGCCCTCGCGGCGCGGGCGCGGCGGCTACGACCCCGAGGCCGACGCGATCGCCCGCGCCGCCCGCTACACCTTCCGCCAGCGCGCGGTGCTCGGCCTGCTGCTCACCACCCTGGCTCTGGCCGCGGCCGGCGTGGCCGTGTCCTCCGGCCTGTGGGGCCTCGCTGGTCTGTCCGGCGCGGTGCTCGTGGCCTACCTGGCCTACCTGCGCCGCCAGGTGCGGATCGAAGAGGACATCCGCCGCCGCCGCATGTCCCGCCTCGGTGGCCGCACCCGCGACCACGACGAGGAGGAGGAGTTCGACCGCGAGCCCGAACGCCCCCGCCCCGACCGCGATACGACCCGCAGCCAGCTCCGCCGCGCGGTCCTGGTGGAACCCGACGACGAGGACCCCGTCTTCGAGAACCTGGAGCTCTTCGACGCCGCGACGGCCCGCGCGGTCCGCGCCCGCGCCTCCGGCAACCGCGTCCGCCACGCGGCGGTAGGCGAGTAACCGAACGCTTCCGCCCGGCCCCGGTTGGCACGCCAACCGGGGCCGCTCACGTATCCGGCCCGCTTTCCCAACCCGCAATGCCGGTGCGCCCAACCGGATGCCGGTGCGCCCAACTGGACTTGCCCGCCCAACTGGACTTGCCCGCCCAACCGGACTTGCCCGCCCAGCCGGACTTGCCCGCCCAGCTGACCTTGCCCGCCCAGCTGACCTTGCACGCGCAAACGGCTTGCACGTCGCCGGGCATCTGCACCCAAACGGACTTGTATGCCCGGCGGGCCCTTCGCATCCGTCAATGCCCTGCGCGCCCTTCCCTCAGCGCCGCCCCGCCTGCTCGACACGGTCCGGCTGCCACTCGGGGCCGAAGATCTCCCGCTGTTGCACCGCGGAGAGCAGCAGCCCGCTGAACCTGCGCCGAGATATGCCTGTGCGGATGGATGGGAGCGTGCACGCTGATTGCGCGACGGTCGAACATCCCCGGCACGGCGGCTTGCTCGCCCAGACACAAGCGTCCGATTGGTCACTACAGCCGCGAATCCAAATGCCGCCGGAACCACCGCCACAACCCATACGAGTGTGGGTTCTGCGGCGCCGGCGGTGCACCACACAGGCGGTGAGTGCCGTACCGGCGGCCGCCCGTCCGGCTCCGGCGAGCCCGCAGGTCTCCATCCCGGCCAGAGGTCACCGCCTCGGTTCCGAACTAAGGCGAGGTTCGCCAACTATGTTGGGCTGCAACGAATCTCAACGTCGAGCGCTGGCGAGAATGCGAGACGTCATGAATGATAATGAAATCTGCAGGTGGACAACAGTTTTCGCCACCAGTCGAGGGCGGTCAATGCTGCGTCCAGGGGCAGGGCGGGTAGCAACCCAGGCGGTCGACGCGATCGCGCTGCTGTAGGGGTCCGAGTTGCCGAGTACGTCGTACCCGGGTAGGCCCAGGTGGTCGTCAAGTTTCGCTGCGAGCAACGTGCCTCCGCACTCGGGGTGACGTACTCAAAACATCCCGGGGACAAGCGAACACGCGCACGGCGCACACGCGCGAGGACTGCGCGCGGCGGGAGCCCCGGCGGGTCGAGAGGAGCCGGCCGGGGCCTGGGCCGCGCCATGGCGGGAATCCGTCTGTGCTGCTCGGCCGGTGCGATCCGGTCGGCGGTAGTGGCCGGGTCCGTGGGGCTTGGTCGCGCCGGGGCCGGGCGGCTATGGGGGGTGTGCGGGCCGGTCGGATATGGGTGAGGGCCCGGCCGTGGCCGAGCCCTCGGGGTGTGGGGGAATCGCTAGTTGGGTGGCGCGGCGGGGTCGGCCGGGGCGCGGTCGGAGGCGGGGATCTGTTGCTCGATCAGTTCGGCCAGGCCGCGGAGTTTGGCGGCGAAGTCGCGGGCGGCCAGGGGGTCGCGGCTCGAACCCTTGACCAGGCGGCGGGTCAGGACCGCCAGGCGGGTCTCGGCGGTGCTGAAGACGTTCGGGTTGCGGGGCGGCAGGCCGCTCAGGTCGCCGCGGAGCCAGGCCTGCAGGCGTTCGACGGCCTCGATCTCGTCGTAGTGGGCGGGCAGCACGGCGAGGGCTTCGCGGAGCTTGTTCGCGGTGACTTTCACGTCGGCCGCGAGGGTGGTGTAGACGGTGACCGCCGCGTCCTCGCCGTGCGCGACGGCGATGGGCAGCAGCTCCCGGATCTGGCCCTCGTTGATGGACGGCGCCACCGGGTGCAGCCGCGCCGCCAGCGGCCACGCGCGAATCAGCTTGTGCGCGTAGGACCGCTGCATGTCCCAGCGCTTCTCCACGTAGTCGTCGAAATTGGCGTGGTCGGCCCGGTAGAGCCGCCCGTCCCGCACGATCTGCAGCGCCCGCCCGGCGGTCCAGAACGCCACCCGCAACGCGTCGATGGAGCTCTCGCACGCTTCGAGCTGTGCGAGCTCGCCGCTGCTGAGCGGACCGTCCCCGGCCTCGGGTAGCTCCATGCTGAGCACGCTCCCCGCACCGGCCGCGCCGGTCGCATCGACCGTACCGCCCGCGTCGGCCGCATCGACCGCACGGTTCGCGGGTATACGGCCGCGTGATTCACCGCCGCCCGCGCCCTCGCCCGTCGACCGGACGGGTGCGACCGTGCCACCGTAGGTCTCGGCCGCCGTCGGTTGCCCGCCCACCTGCTCGGCCGGCTTGCCACCCGTGGCCGTGGCGGGACCGACCACGATATCGGCGGGCGTGGCCGGACCGACCACGATGTCGGCGCCCGTGGTGTTTCCGGCCGGCTTTCCCAGGGAATCCGCGACCCGCGTCGCGACCTTGGCGGCCTTGGTGCCCGAGAGCGTGGTATTCGCCGGCGGTGTCGTCGCGGGCCGCGCGGTTGTGGAAGTCACCGGAGCCGGTTGTGCGCCCGGCCCGGTCGCGGCATCCGGATCGATCTTCGGGGCCGGGATGCGGGGCTTGATCACCGCCGTGCGCGAATGCGGCGCGGCGGCGCGGGATTTCGCGGCCACCGCGGCCTGCACGGCCTTCGCCGTCTTCGTGGCGCTGGTTTCCGTCGCGCGGGTGGCGGCCGGATCGACCGGGCGGGCCGGGATCGGTTCCATCGGGTGGACGGGCCCGTTCATGCCGCGCCATTGCGCGTCGCGCAGCGGGGACACCGGCGGGGTGTGCTCGGCCTCGTCCGCGAGCGGATTGCGCGCGGGGACGGCGATTCCGCCGCCGATGGTGTTCTTGCGTCGCTGCGGTGGCATCAGGCGGAAACCTCCAGTGCGGTCCGGGTGTTCAGGTCGTCGGTCAGGTACGGCGCGATGAGCTCGTCGCCCACCTGCCGGTATTCGCCGAGATCGGCGAGCGGGTTCTCCGCGCCGTCGCCGACCTCGCCGTCGGCGGCTTCGCGGTACCACTTCCACGCGCTCACACAGGATTCGAAGACGTCGTAGCCCGCGCCTTCGAGATTGCCGCGCTGCGTCCGGTACTCGGTGGAGACGTTCACCCCGTTCTTCATGGTCACCGGAACCTTGGTCATCAGCACCCGCACCCGAATGGCCCGGTCGTTGCCCGCCGCGGCTTCCTCCGCGGCCTTGTAGGTGCTGGGCACGCGCTTGACCTCGGAGGGACTCACGCTGGTGATCAGCACCAGTTCGTCGGTCTCGGGCACCGCGGCCTTGAAGATCTCCGCCGATTCCCCGCCGGCGTCCACGATGATGACGTCGTACTTGGCCGCGTTGTCGGTGATGCAGTCATCGACGTGCCGCGACGGAAAGGCGATGAGCTCGAAGGGAACCGAGATGTTCTCCTTCCGCAGCCGCCGATACCAGGAGTACCCGGTCTGGCTGAGCGGGTCCGCGTCGATCACCAGCACCCGCAGTTCGTACACCGTCGCGAAATAGGCGGCCAGAAAGAAGGCCGAGGTGGTCTTGCCGACGCCGCCCTTGAGATTTCCCAGGGTTACCACGAGGGGCTCGGGAAGGGCGGGCCGCACAATGGATTCGGTCATGAAAGATCCTCCGGTCCAATGGGGAGGGCATGTGTGTACAACGGTCGCACCGTGCGCGTTTCAGTCTCACACGCTGGTGTTTCGGAGTCGCGGAACGCGCCCGCGATTCGCCGAATCGGCATGCGAAAATTACTGTGTCCAATTGGATACAGTTTTCGACGCTACGATTCCGTTGAAATCCAGCCGACCGCTGCCGCGCGATTCGCGAACTCCGCGTACGGAACACCGCCGGCGCCCGACCACAGGTGCTGCGCCATGATGGGCAACCGCGCACGCACCGGTGCGATCAATTCTCCGGGCGTCATCGCGTCGGGGTCATCGCACCACAGGAACACCATGGACCCCCGCAACAATGGCAGATCCGAGTCGGGCAGGCGCTGGCCGTTGACGAAAAGCCCGGGGTCCCAGGCATACAGCAATTCCGGCGGCGCGTTGAGCGCGGCGGAAGGCCCGCCCGAGGCGAAGTACGTGGGCGTGAACGCCGCGTTGAGAATCGGGTGCCCGGCGGCGGTGAGCTGCGCGGGCGTGCGGCCCCCGGGCAGCCACGGCAGCCCGCCGGCGCTCGACGACCAGTACTGCATGACGATGCCGGGGCGGGGCGCGAGCACGCTCGCGTGGTCGAAACCGTCGTTCCAGGCCCGAGCGGTCTTGCCGAAGGATTCGACGATACCGGTGGCCCAGTTCGCGAAGGCGACGATCACGTCGCCGGCCGCCGCGCCGGGACCGATGGCGCGCGTGGCGTATTCGCTCAATTGCGGATAGCGGCTGTAGTCGGCGACGTACTCGTCGCAGCCGATGTGCCAGTACCGCCCGGGGAACATCGGCACGAATTCGCGCAGGATGTCCTCGATCAGCCGGTAGGCGTCCGGGTTGGTCAGGTCGACGCGGCCGCCGACGCCGCCGCCGATGATGCTGTCCTGAATGGCGTCCTGCGGTCCGGTGCGCTGCGGTCGCAATACCAGATCCTGGTGCTCGGCGAGAATGGCGTTCATATGGCTGGGCATATCGATTTCCGGCACGATCTCGATGCCGTAGGAATCCGCGTAGTCCACGATGTCGGCGATGTCGGCGGCGGTGTAGTGCTGCGGCGAGGTGATTTCCGGATGCACCCGGCTGGCGAGCCGGAACCCCTGGGTGTCCGAGAGGTGCAGCTGCACCATATTCATGCGCAGATAGGCGGCGTCGCGAATGCGGGCCTTCACCCAGTCGACGGAGAAGAATTCGCGCCCGGTGTCGAGCATGAGGCCGCGTTCGGCATACCGCGGCCAATCCTGCGCGATACCACCGGGAATGGCGGTGTGCCGGCGCAGCCACTGCAGAACGGTCTGGGCTCCGTGTAGTACACCGAGTCGATCGCGGGCGGCGACGTCCAGCTGCTCGCCGGCCGAAATCCGATAGGACTCCGCGGCTTCGGGTGCGTCGTCCGCGACGCGCAGCACGATATCGCCGGTCCGGGCGCCGCCGCTCGCGACGGGTACGACGCGCCCGGCCCGGGCGAGATCCGCCGAGAGCAGCAGCGCGGCCTCGGACAGTTCGCCCGCGGCGACAATGCGCGACTCCGCACTCAGCGCGAATCCCGTTCCGCCCGGCGTCCATTCTCGAATGCTCGGCACCGTGATCGGAAGTTGTTGTGCCGCAACAGGATTCGCTGCCGCACTCGGTATCGCCCAGGATATCGCGGTCGCCGCGGCAACCAGGATCGCGAAATATCCACCGCGTTTGCCCGCCCCGCGAATTTGCCCGCCGACCGTTGCCGAACCACCGAACACGCTGATCCCTTTCGGTACGGAGTCGCGACCGGCACAAATTACCAGGACGATGGCAGACTGATGCTGCGTCAGCCGATATTCCACTCCAATCCCACTCCATCCGGAACGATTTCGAGGTGCGAAATGACCACATGGCAATCAATGGCCATGGCCGTTGCGACGCTCGCCTTCGCGGGTGTTTCCGTGGCCGCCGCGCCCGCCCAGGCCGCGCCGGTCTGCGCCGGCGCGGGACAGCCCACCTTCACCGTGGCGAACGTGGGCGGCGCGCTCGAGGGGCTGACGGTCGATGCCCGCGGCCGCGCCTTCACCACCGATCTGACGACCGGCCGGGTCTTCCGCATCGACGCCCCGGGCGCACCCGCGGTGCCGATCGCCACGGTCCCCAGCGGTGGCGCGGGCGCGCTGGCCTGGACCCCGGACGGGCGGTTGCTCGTCGGCTACGGCGCGGACGCGCGCGTGGTGGCCGGTGACAGCCTGCGGCACGCCGGCATCGTGACGGTCGATCCCGACACCGGTGCGACCGTCCCCTATGCCTCGGGCCTGAGCGCCGCCAACGGCATGGACGTCTCCCGCGACGGAATCGTATACGCCACCAATGATTTCGCCACCCTGGTGGGCCGGGTGTACCCGGATGGCGTCGTGCAGCCGGATTGGGCCGTACTCCCCAGCGCCAACGGCGCGGTGCTGAGCAGCGACGACGAGTTCCTCTACGTCTCGCGGACTTTCGCCGCTCCCGGGGTGAGCCGGATCCCGGTCGCCGCGCCCTGGGCCCCGCAGTCGCTGCTGGATCTGGGCGGCGCCGACTATTTCGCCGCGCCGGACGGCCTGACCCTGGACGCCGCGGATCGCCCCGTGGTGCCGCTCAATCCGTCCGGCCAGGTGGTGCGGATCGACGCACCCGGGCAGTTCTGCGTGCTCGGCACCGGCGGAGCGCTGACCAGCGTGGTGAGTTACGGCCGTGGCGACCAAGGGTTCTCGGCCGGGCGGCTGTTCGGCGCGACTTTCACCGGGGTGATCTACGAGATTCCCGGCGGGTTCGATCCCGGCGCCCGGACCGCGACCCCGTAAACATTCGTGCCTCGGGCCGGGGATTCGATTTCCGGCCCGGCGTATGTTCGGGAGAGCTCGAACGCTACTTTGCATTCGCAACCGGGCCTATCGCGTAATGCGCACGAAAAGCGGATAACACCAGGTTAATACGAGTGTAAAGGTGACGGTACGGTTCAGCCCCCTACGCGCGGGGCTTCGCTGTGTTGCAATAGGAGAGGCGGTTGCGACGAGCTTTTCCGACGGGCTCCCCCTGGGCGCGTGCCGGCTGCGGCGAGTGTCTCCGCCACCGGCCGCAACCGATGAAGGAGGTGTCCCGATGCCCGGAGGACGACTCACGCCGGACGACCGTCGGCGTATCGCAACAGGTTTGACGCAGGGGCTCGGCTACGCGGAGATCGCACGCAGGCTCGGCCGCCCCACCTCCACGATCAGCCGCGAGGTGACCCGCAACGGCGGGCCCGGCCACTATCGCGCCGACCTGGCGCACGCCGCCACCGTGGTTCGCTCGCGGCGCCGGGTCATCCGGCCCAAGCCGATCGAAAAGCTCACCGGGGCCGACGAATACGGCCGCGATCCCGACGTCGTCGCGGACTTCCGCGATCGCTTCGCGGAATTGTTCGTCCGCTCGGGCATCCCCAAAATGGCGGCGGCCGTGCTCGCCTGCCTGTACGCGGCCGATTCCGGCAGTGTCACCGCCGGTGAGCTGGTGCGCCGGCTGCGGGTGAGCCCGGCGACCATCTCCGCCGCGGTCGGCGACCTCGAAGGCCGCGAACTCATCCGCCGCGAACGTGACGTGGGCACCCGTCGCGACCGCTACTTCATCGACGAATCCGCCTGGTATCGAGCCACTCTCGCAGGTGTGCGAGCCAATGAGCAGCTCGCCGCCACCGCCCGCGCCGGGGCGGGCACGCTCGGCGCGGAGACGCCGGCCGGGGCCAGGCTGCTCGGCATGGGGGAGTACCTGGAGAAAGTTGGGCTGGACGTCACTCGCGCGGCCGATCGCTGGCGGGCTGAACTCACCCGCTGATTCGCGCGTATGTCCTGCTGGAGCGTCGGCCGATACCCCTTCCTTTCGGCCGGCGCTCCACTGTCGTTCGGTGTCCCATAGACATACATACGGTATGTATGTAAAAGTTGACCGGTACCGACCGCATTGGAGACGAACCATGGCAACCAGTACATCCCTCGGACCCGCGCGCGAAGTGGACCTGCCCGGAGGCCGCGTCCGCTACCACGACACCGGTGACGGGCCGCCCGTCGTATTCGTGCACGGCCTGTTGGTCAACGCCGATCTGTGGCGCAAGATCGTGCCCGACATCGCCGCGGCCGGCCACCGCTGCCTGACCCCGGACTGGCCCTTCGGCGCACACGAGATTCCGCTGCCCGCAGCCGATCTCACCCCGGCCGGGATCGCCGATCTGATCGCCGCCTTCCTCGAAGCGCTCGATCTCACCGATGTGACGATCGTGGCCAACGACACCGGCGGCGCCATCACCCAGATTCTGCTGACCCGGGATCGCTCCCGGATCGGCCGGGTGGTGCTGGCCGCCGTGGACAGCTACGGCAACTTCCCGCCGCAGCCGTTCAAGATCCTGCCCTATCTCGCCCGGGTGCCCGGGTCGATTCGCCCGCTCACCGAGGCGCTGCGCTGGCGGGCGCTGCATCGGCTGCCCTTGGTGCTGGGCTGGGTGGCCAAGCGACCGGTGCCGCCCGAGATCGGCGATTCCTATCTGCTGCCCAGCCGCCGGTCGGCGGATATCCGCCGGGACCTGCGGCGCGTGCTCCGGACGCTGAACAAGAGCTACACCCTGGCCGCGGCCGCCGAATTCGCCGAGGTGAAGGTCCCGGTGCTGCTGGTCTGGGCGCGCGAGGACAAGCTCTTCCCGCTCGCCGACGCCGAACATCTGGTCCGTGACCTGCCCGATGCCACCCTCACGGTGATCGACGACTCCTACACCTTCCTGCCCGAGGATCAGCCCGAGTTGCTCACCAGGTCGATCCTGGAGTTCACTCGGCTGCATGCCACGCCGTAGCCAGGAGGATCGCTCGCGCGCCACCCGGGCCGCGCTCGAGGAGGCCGGACGCCGGCTCTTCATCGAGCGCGGCTTCGCGGGCACCTCCGGCGCGGATCTGGTGGCGGCCGCGGGCGTCACCCGCGGCGCGCTGCACCACCACTACGGCGACAAGCGCGGGCTGTTCCTGGCCGTGCTGGAGCAGATCGAGGCCGAGGCCATGGCCGAGATCGAAACCGCCATGGCCGCGGGCGATCCCGCGGATGTGATGGGCGGCATGGCCGTGGGCGTCGGCCTGTTCATGGAGATCTGCACCCGGCCCGCCATGGTGCGGATCGCGCTCATCGACGCCCCGACGGTGCTCGGCTGGCAGGCGTGGCGCGAGTTCGAGAACGCGCACGGGCTGGGCCTGATCACCACGCAGCTCGAACGCGCCCGCGCGGCCGGGCTGATCGGCGACGTCCCCGTCCAGGTCCTGGCGCAACTGCTGCTCAGCGCGCTGAGCGAGGCGTCGCTGATCGTCGCGCACGCGGCGGATCCCGACACCGCGCGGGCACAGGCCCAGCACTCGATCATGCTCTTGATCGCCGGCATCCTGCGCCCCTGAGCGCGGTCGAATCAGGTCGTCGCGTGCCGTCGCAGGAATTCGTGCGCGGCCGTGAACACCGCGTCCGGCGCTTCCAACTGCGGCCAGTGGCCGATGTTCTCGAGGCTCACCACGTCCGGGTCCGGAATCACCTCGCGATAGCGCGCGGCCATGTGCGCACCCGAATTGGGATCCACCGGCCCGTTGATCAGCCGCAGCGGGGCCGGCGTCCGCAACAGCGCCCCGACCCAGCGCTCCCGGAACTGCTTGCGCTCCTCGATGAATCGGCCCACCAGGTGTGAGACGAAGCGCCCGCGGTTGTGGAACAGCACCTCCAGCAGCACCCGCATCTCGTCGTCGGTGGGCTTGGTGTCCGGGCCGAACATCTCGCGGGTGGCCGCGGACACGACGGAATCGGTCATGAGCGGCCCGAGGACGTACCCGAGCGGCGAGGTCAGCAGTCGCTGCACCAGGCGGGGCCGGTAGACCTCGATGAACAGCCCGCCGTTGAGGAAGACGACCGCGTCGATCCCGGCCGCCGGGACCCCTTCGTTCCGGCGGGCCAGGAGTTCCTGCGCCACACTGACTCCCAGATCGTGGGCCAGCAGCAGGGTGTGTTCCACCCCCAGATGCGCGAGCAGCGCGTCGTGCATGTCGGCGTGGTCCAGGACGCTGTACTCGTGCCGGACGGGCTTGTCGGAGAAGCCCATTCCCAGCATGTCCGGCGCGATCACGTCGTAGTGCGCGGTCAGTTCGGGCCAGATGCGGTGCCAGTCATAGGAGTTGTACGGGTATCCGTGCACCAGTAGCAGGGTGGGGCCGCTGCCCTCCCGGATGTAGAAGATCCGGTTGCCGCCGTACTCGAAATACTCGCCGCGCTCGATCCAGTCCACGAGTTCGGGTCTCATACGATCTCCTGCCGCACTGCGAAGCCATCGGACGTTCCGATCCTGCCCGACTCGATGCGGTCACCGCGAGCGCGGGGCGTCGTGAGCGTGCTCGCCGCCGATTTTCAATCAGTGATTGAACCGCCGATTGAAACGTGTTCTACTGGGCGGGTGGTCCGAGTGAACGATGATCTGTCGACGCGGCAGAAACTGCTGGCCGTCGCCGAGCGGCTGCTGCTGGAATCTGGGTACGACGCGGTGTCGGTGCGGGCGGTGAATGCCGCGGCGGGTATGAATCCGGCCTCGGTGCACTACCACTTCGGCTCCAAGGAGGCGCTGGTCGCGGCGCTGCTGGAGGATCGGCTCGCGCCGATCTGGCGGCAGCAGCTCGACGCGGTGAGCGAGCGCCGGGCGCAGGGCTGGATGCCCGCGATCACCGAGCTGGTGGACGTGGTGGTGGACCCACTGGCCGAACTCGCCGACGACCCGGTCGGCAGGCTGCGCCTGCACCTGCTGGCCCGCGTCGTGCTGGGCGGTCGCGAACAGGCGTGGAGCGCCGAATGGTTCGCGCTCGAACCGTGGGCCGATCTGCTCTGCGCCATCCGCCCCGAGCTGTCCCCGCGCGCGGCCGCGGCCCGCTGGGGGCTGGCCTTCACCCTGGTCCTGGAGTACTTCGGCGACCCGCTCTCGGCAGCACCGCGCACCCGTCAGGTCCCCGTGGACTCCCTGAAAACCTTTGTAGTGGCAGGACTTACGCACTGATGACCGAGATCTTCGCACCGGCCCGGCTGGGCCCGGTGCTGCTGCCCAACCGCATCATCAAGGCCGCGACCTTCGAGGGCGCGACCCCGCGCGCACTGGTCACCCCCGAACTCATCGACTTCCACGTCCGGCACGCGCGCGGCGGGGTGGGGATGACCACGGTCGCCTACTGCGCGGTCCTGCCCGAGGGCCGCACCGACCGGCATCAGATCTACATGCGGCCCGAAGCCGTTGCGGGCCTTCGGGAATTGACCGACGCGGTGCACAACGCCGGAGCCGCGGTATCCGCTCAGCTCGGCCACGCCGGACCGGTGGCCAACGCCGCGTCCAACCGGCTGCCCGCGTACGCACCGCATCGAATTCCGAGTCCGCTGGGCATGCGAATGATGCGCCGCGCCAGTGCGTCCGATCTGCAACGCGTGGTCACCGCGCACGCGGACGCGGCGCGGCTGGCGATCGAGTCCGGATTCGACGCGGTGGAAATACATTTCGGGCACAACTATCTGGTGAGTTCGTTCCTGAGCCCGCGTTTGAATCGCCGCCGTGACGAATACGGCGGCTCCGTGCGCAATCGCGCCCGGCTGGCACTGGATATCGCACGCGCGGTGCGTGATTCGGTCGGCGATGCCATCGCGGTCACCGCCAAACTCGGCATGGACGACGGCGTGCCCGGCGGTTTCGCCATCGACGACGCCGTGCAGGTGGCGCAATGGCTGGAGGCCGACGGCAGCGTCGATGCCCTGGAATTGACCGCGGGCAGCTCCCTGCTCAATCCCATGTACATCTTCACCGGCGAGGCGCCGCGCCGGGAATTCGCGGCCGCCTTCCCGCCGCCCATGAGCTGGGGGTTGCGCCTGGCCGGCCGGCAGTTCCTGCGCGAGTACCCCTTTCGGGAGGCGTACCTGCTGGACCGGGCCCGGCGCGTGCGCGCGGAGACGAAACTCCCGCTCATCCTGCTCGGCGGCATCACCCGCCGCGAGACCATCGAACAGGCGCTCGGCGAGGGCTTCTCGTTCGTGGCCATGGCCCGCGCGCTGTTGCGCGAACCCGATCTGCCCAACCGCCTGCGCGCCGAACCGGGCACCGCCTCCCTGTGCATTCACTGCAACAAATGCATGCCCACCATCTACTCGGGGACCCATTGTTTTCTGGCCGCGACGCCGGGGTGAGAACGACACCCCGGGAATCCCGGTTATCGGCGACGGCCGATAACGCGACATAGACTGCTCCACCGGCGGGGTGCTGCTCGAATCCGAATTCGGTTAGTGACGCTGGGAGAATTGCATGGCGCGACGGCGTATTTGGGCTGCTCTCTCCGTATCGATCGCCTGTCTGGCCGGAACGCTCCTCGGCGTCCCGGCCGCGGCGCAACCGCCGGTCGACGATTCACCGGGTTCGCGGCTCGTGCTCGGTGCGGCCCATCTCCCGCCGATGCAGGCGCTGTTGCAGATCTCCCGGCAGCTCTTTCCCGAGGGCGGTCCCTACCTGCCCTGGACCTATCAGCTGCCGCCGGCGCCGATTCCGCACACGCCCGCGCACGGCGTCTGCCCGAGCGGCTCGGATCAGTGCATCGACGACACGATCGCCGAGATGGAAGCCCGTGCCGCGGTCATGCGCCGGGAATGCGACGACAACGCGCCGCTGCTGCTGAGTTATCTGCACACGACCAAGGGGGAGCGGGAAATCGCGAGGGCCAGTGGCGGTTTCCAGTATCCGGCCCATGTGAACGATTGGTCCACCAGCTACGCGCACCACTATTTCGACGCCATCGACAATTACTACCGCAACGGCCGGCCCGACCTGGTTCCCGAATCCTGGCGGCAGAACTTCCGCGCCTCGGATGACCACTCCCTCACCGTGTTCGGCAACGTGGCCGCCGCCTACAACGCGCACATCACCCACGATCTGCCCATCGTGATCGCCGAAATGGGCGTGACCGCCCCCGACGGCGCGTCCTACAAACCCGACCACGAGAAGATCAACGCGCTGCTCGCGGCGGCCGAACAGGGCACCGTCCAGGAACTGGCCGTCCTCTACGGCGCGGCGGATCCCGCGATGGCGGCGCCCTACGAGACCGAGCCCCTGACCGCCGTGGCGTTCGGACAGGTGATCCAGATCTGGCGCGAATACGCCTGGCGCGGAGCCGAACAGCTGCTGCTGGCCCCGACCCCGGCGGCGAAACAGGAGGTGGAGAACCAGATAGACGCCCTCTCCAACCTGCTCGGCGACATCATCCTGCGCCTGTTCGCCCGCACCGACCCGGCTCCGCACCACTCGCACTGCCCGGCGTCCTGAGCCGGTGTCCGTCGATCTCGTAACCGCCCGCCTGGCCAGCCGGGCGGGCGGGAGATCGGGAGCGGGGATAGATTGGCTCGTTCAGTATTCCTATGCGAAAGGGGTCACTCCCATGTCGATCGCCGCCAACAAGGTCGTATCCATCGAGTACACCCTGACCGATGACGAGGGTGAGGTCATCGACACGTCCGTCGGCGACGCGCCCCTGGAGTACCTGCACGGGGCGGAGAACATCGTGCCCGGACTCGAGCGCGCGCTCGAGGGCAAGGCCAGCGGCGACGAGGTCAAGGTCGTCGTCGAGCCGGAGGACGGCTACGGCGAGTACCTGGCCGAGCTGGTGAGCACCGTGGACCGCAGCGCCATCGAGGGCGTGGACGAGATCGAGGTGGGCATGGAGCTGGCCGCCGAATCGCCCGACGGTGAGATGGAGATCCTCACCGTGCGCGAGGTGGCCGGTGACGAGGTGACCCTCGACGCCAACCACCCGCTGGCCGGGCAGCGCCTGACCTTCGAGGTCCGCGTGGTCGACATTCGCGATGCCAGCGCGGACGAGCTCGCCCACGGCCACCCGCACGGTGACGACGACCACCACCACTGATCGGCTCGGCCGACCTGCTGCGCCGATCGCGTGGCGCGGGTCGGCTCCGCTGCCCCGCGCCGGCCGCGACCGCCTCGCGGGCGTAGTCGGCGACATCGACGGGTTCGCGCCCGAGCAGGTCGCGGACCGTGCCGATGACCCCGGAATTCCGCCCGCCCAGCAGGTCGCGGCGATGACGTGCACGAGCGTCTCGGCGTCAGAGCGGCCCGAAGAAGCCGACGACCCGGGCGATCCGCCCCGCGGCGTCGACCTCGATGAAGTCGATGCCGGTCGGCAGCCGGTTGCCGTCGGCCTCGACCACCCGCCACTCGAATCGAGCGACCCCGTGATGCCCGTCGATCCGGCTGGTCCGGATGACGATCGCCCCCGGCCGCTGCGTCAGCACCGAATCGATATGCGCCAGCAGCTCTTCGGCCCCCGCCGCGTGCACCAGCGGGTCGGTGTACGTCGCCCCCTCGCCCCACACCTGCGCCAGGATCTCGCGCCGCCGCGCCGGGTCGGGATCGCTCCACGCCGTGCAGTAGGTGTCCACCAGCTGTTCGAGAGTTGAAGAGGGCTCGGTCATGTCGACATCCTCGGGCTCGCAGGTACGTCCGAATTCTCCCACCACCGCCCGGTCCGAATCGCGTTCCGGTTTCCGGGTCCTCGATGGCGCGCGCGAATTCCTCAGGCGGGGAACAGAATTTTGGTGAGCAGACCGGTCAGGGTCGTCCGCTCGGCGGGGGTCAGGGCGGCGAAGGTCTCGTCCAGGAAACCGGGGATCTCGCGCTCGGCGGCGGCCAGGGCGCGACGACCGGGGTCGGTGAGCGTCACCGCGTAGGCGCGGCGGTCGGCGGGATCGCGTTCGCGGCGAACGTATCCGGATTTCTCGAGGTCGTCGGCGATGCCGACCATGACGCTGCGGTCGATGCGCAGTTCGGCGCTCAGGGCCTGCTGGGAAGAAGGGCCGACGGCGGCGAGCATCTTCAGCACCAGGTGCTGGCCCACCCCCAGTTCGGTATGCGCGGCGGCGGCTTCGGCCGCCCGCGCCACCAGCGCCGAGGCGCGGCACAGTGCGATATCCGGTCGTTCCGCCGCGAGTTCGGGGAGGTACGGGGACTGTGCGCGCGGATCGGTCCTGGCCATGGGCGCATTCTAACGCAATCATCTGTGTGCAGATCATTTGACGGCAGATGATCGCCGTCCTATGGTCATATCGTCTTGGTGCAGATGATTTGTGAGCAGACGAAATTGAGGCATGCGATGTCGTTGAACCTGTCCGCCGATGAGGTCCTGTCCACCACCCGGGCCGTGCGCCGCCGCCTCGACCTCACGCGGCCCGTGCCACGGGCGCTGATCGAGGAGTGCGTCGACCTCGCGACGCAGGCGCCCACCGGGCGCAATCGCCAGCGGTGGCACTTCCTGGTCGTCACCGATCGCGATCAGCGCGCGGCGGTGGCCGACATCTACCGCAGGGCGGTGCATCTCGCGGAGGGGATGCCCCTGACCTCCCGCGACGTGTATCGCATGAACGCGCACGGATCCTGGCCCCGGATCGCCGAAGGGGTGGACCACCTGTACCGGCACATCCATCGGGTACCCGCCATCGTGATCCCCGCGGTCGAGGGCCGCACCGACCGGACCTCGGTGACCGAACAGGCCGGGACCTGGGGTTCCATCCTGCCCGCGGTCTGGAGCTTCATGCTCGCCGCGCGCGCCCGCGGCCTCGGCACCGTGTGGACCACCGCGCAGGCGCCGCTGGAGCGGGAACTGGCCGGGGTTCTCGGGGTCGACCACGACCGGGTCATGCTCGCCGCGTTCATCCCGCTGGCGTACACCGTCGGCACCGATTTTCGCCCGGCGCAACGTGTTTCCCGAGACGAGGTGCTGCACTGGAACACCTGGTGAGCCGAACGCGCGGCCGTGCGCTGCCGCTCGCACCGAGCCCCGAAACCAACAATGCCCCCGACCGGAATCCGGTGGGAGCATCGCTGTCACGGCACTTCGGGGGTGGAGCCGGTGGTTATCGAGCGGTGCGAGTGTGCCTTACGCGCAGCAGCGCGAAGCCCAGTGGCAACTCGTCACAGGTGGTGATTTCCAGGCCGACCGCGCCCAGCAGTTCCCGGAACTGCGTGGTGGTGCGTTCGCGCCCGCCGACATTGCAGAGCATGTGCAGATCCCAGGCCGGCGTCAACGACCGTGAATCATCTTCGGGGAGCAGCCTTTCGATGATGTACAGCTGCGCGTCCGCGGTCATCGCGGCGGCGCAGCGGCGCAGGATCGCATCGCATTCGGCATCGGCCCAGTCGTGCAGCACCCGCGAGAGCAGGTAGATATCGCTCCCGGAAGGCACGGCCGTACCGAAGAAGTCGCCCGCGACCAGCTCGCACCGGCCCGCGACATCCGCCCGTTCGAAGGTGACGCGAGCGCGGTCCAGTGTGCTCTCGCGTTCGAAGAGCACCCCGCGCAGTTCGGGATTCACCGAGAGCACCCGCGCCAGCAGCTCACCGTTGCCGCCGCCCACGTCGACCACCGTGTGCGCCGCGGCGGTATCGATGAGATGCCCGACCCGTCCGAAGATCGCCGCACTGGCCGCCATCGCACTGTCGAACAGCGCCGCCCGCTTCGGATCCGCGGCGAAGTACTCGAAATGGTGCCTGCCGAAATGCTCGTCGAACGCGGTGTTCCCGGTGCGCACCGCGAAGTCGAGCGCCCCGAACGATTCGTAGAAGGCTCCGCCGTACAACCGGGCCAGCGCGTGCAGCGAATGTTCCCGTTCATTCGCCAGCAGCGCCCCGGTGTCGGTGAGCGCGAACCCCGGCCCGGCGGGCTCGACGACCTCCAGATCGTGCAGGTATCGCAGTAGACGGCCGAGCGCGTCGGAATCGGTGCCGGTCAGGGTGGCCAGCTCGGCGACGGGGAGCCCCGGTGCGACGGCGAGCCGGTCGGCGATGCCGAGTTCGGCGGTGACCGCCAGCGCCTGGGTGGTCCACGCCCCGGTCAGCAGGCGCAGCAGGCGATGGCCCGATTCCTGGGTCTCGCCCAGATGCGTGCCCAGCACCTCCGGATGGTGGCCCGCCACATGCAGTTCCAGCCGCCGGTAGGACAGCGCTCGCCCGCTCGTACACGCGAAGTAGAGAATCGTCGCGTCCTCGTGCGGGTTGTAACCGCCGCCGTCCGAGCGCATCTTGCCGCGACCGGTCAGCACGGCCCGCAGGCCGTTGAGGGTGATGTCGTCGATCTCGCCGGTGGCGAGCGCGAGATGCGATTCGGCGGAGTCGGCCCGCTCGACCGCCGCGATCTGATCGTGCTGGCCCATGAGCACGAAAACCTCTATCTCACAATCATTTCCGTCAGCGGCCGGAATGTCCGCCCGGACGATGCGGACGGGCAACCGGTCGTCCCGGACGCCGTGCCGCACGGCTAGTCTGCGCCGTACGACGGTGCTGGGTCCGTCGGCGACGGGGACGAGGCCGTGCGCGGTGAACAACTTGTCGAGTTCCCCCGCGTCTTCGGGGAATACCAGGACCGCCGTATGCGCGAATGTGCAATGCCCCGCCACCGCCGCGTGTTCGGCCGCGGTCAGTTCGGGCAACATCTCGGCCAGTACCGCGGCGGTGTCATGGGTTCTGACGAATCGCACAGCCGCGCCGAAGCGTTCGCTGTCGATCGAATCCATCCGGGACGGTACTGCCAGCGAACGGGTCACGCATCCTCCTGTGTCAAATGCCGACGTAGTTCTCCGCGAAGAAGTCCTGATGTGTTCTCGAGCCGGCCAGGCTGTGCAACCGGGCACGCTGTAGCTCGCGTTCGAAACCGGGATTGGGTCCGGTGGGCGGGTGCAGCAGCCCGATCATCCAGTGCGAGAACTCGTGCGCCCGCCGGATACGCGGTACGCAGTCGTCCGAATAGCGTTGCAGCGCCGAATCATCGGCGGACCGCAACGCCGCGGTGAGCGCCCGGGCCAGGGTCTGCGCACCGAGAATCGCGAGATTGGCGCCCTTGGCGGCGGACGGGCTGATCGAAGAGGCCGCGTCGCCCACCAGGAACAGTCGCCCCTGCTGAATCGGATCGAGGATCTCCGATCGCAGCCGGACCAGCCCGCGTTCGATGATCGGCCCCTCGCGCAGGGCCCCGTAGCGCTCGGCGCCCAGCCGGGCGGCCAGCGACTCCCAGATGCGTTGCTCACTCCACTGATTCGGCTCCTCGTTCGATGCGCACTGCAGGTAGTAGCGGGTGATGCCGGGGCTGCGCGGCATCTGCCCGGCGAAGCCGTCGGGGTGCACGCCGTAGATGACGGTGTCGCTGGTCGGGGGCGCCTCGGCCAGCAGCGCCAGCCAGGTGATGCCGTACTCGCAGGTGGACCGGGGCGTGGTGATGGTCGCGCGGGCCAGGCCGCGCGCGCCGTCGCAACCCGCGAGGTAGCCTGCGGTGAAATGGAGTTCGCCGCCGTCGGCCGTGCGCGCTCGCACGCGCGGCCGATCCCCGCGATGGTCGAGAATCTGCTCCGCGGTCGTGTCGCAACGCAGTTCTCCACCGCGTCGCAGATATTCTGCTACCAGATCGGTGACAAGCTGCTGTTGCGGATACACCGTGTGCACTTCCCGCCGTCCGAGTTGCCCGTAGGACAGCTCGAAACGATCGGTGGTGCTGCGGAATTCGCAGGTCTCATGGGTGCGCCCGCGCGCCCGCAGACCGGCGTCGAGGCCGTGGGCGCTCAGCACCGCGACACTGCCGGGGGCCAGGAATCCGGCACGCGCACGCTGCTCGATGTGCGCGCGACCGCCGCGCTCCAGGATCACCGTGGTGATTCCGGCGGCCTGCAGGATATTGCCGAGTACCAGACCGGCCGGCCCGGCTCCGAGGATGAGGACCTCGGTGGTGTGATCGCTCCGCCCCACAGACATGGGATCGGAGCCTAGATCAACTCGGGCCCTTGGACCGTGCTGCGTCGTGCCGCGTGTCGCGGCGTGATTCCAGCCTTCTACCTGCACGGAATCCCGACCGAGCGGTTCGTATCGCGGGTCGGCGCGGCCGTTCTCGAATGGCGGCGGCCCCATCGCAATACACTTCGAGTGTTCTCGTTCGTTCAGGCAGACGCCGTGTCTCGACCCTCTCGAGAGGGGTAACGACCGAAATGATCATCGCCAGATTCACCGCCGCGCTCGCGGCCGTCATCACGCTCACCGGGGGACTGCTCACCGCGGGCTCCGATACCGCCGCGGCGTACGGGCCCGCCTCGTGCGATCCCGCGGATCCGTTGCGGCCCACCGCCGAACTGTTCGGCACCTGGAACACCGCCACGATCACCGATCCCGCCGACCCGCGGCTGAACGACCCCCTGGCCCAGTTCGAGCTCGAGGTGAACCTCACCGCGGCAATGGAACTCGGCTTGACGGTGCACTCCGAACCCGTCGACGGCGTCTTCTGGTCCCAGGATTCGCAGCGGATCACCTACGAGCCGGCCCGCCGCTTCGAGCTGGCCTGCACCGGCCGCGACAACCTCTGCTGGATCGCCGACGACCTGAAGGTGCGGTACGGGCAGGAAGCGGTGCTCGGGATCGAGTTCCTGCCCGCCGATCACGAACGCGCGGACGGCTTCCTGGTCCGGGTGCCCGGCGTCGACCTCGCCCGTTTCCACGACGCGCTGCTCGCCGATCCGGTGGCGCGCGACCGCCTCGGCGGCGGTTCCCTGACCGAGGACGGCACGCTGATCCTGGTCGCCGATCGCGCCGATCTCGATGTTGCGCGGACTTTCGTGGAAAGCATGGGCGCGCACTGGGATTCGAACTCGGTGCGCTACGGCGACCGCCAGCTCGTCACGGGCTACTGCTTCCCCGGCGTCTATTTCTGATCGGCCTTCCGGCGCACCATCTCGCCGATCCAGCTGGGCGCGAACGGTGAGGTGCACCCCGGTGCGGTCGGGTAGTCCTTCAGCACTTCGAGCCGTTCACCGATGTCGACGGCCCGCGCGCGCAGTTCCGGGCTCTCGATCCCGATCTGCGCCAGACAGTGATTCATGGCCCACTGCAGGCGTTCCGGCGCGTCCTTCATCTCGGCCTCGATGACATCGAGCAGTCCGGGCAGATCCAGTCCCGCGGGCCGCTTCGCCACCCGCTCGACCGTCAGCGCCCACCCCGCGCTCGCCACCACCGGGTCCGGATCGGCCAGCCACGCCACCCGCAATTCCTCCGCGTGCGGGTTCTTGCTCACCACGTAACTCACCAGCCACCCGTGCACCTTCGGCGTCCGCGCCGCGCGCAGCATGACGTCCAGCTCGTCGCGGTCGAAGGCCTTGGGCCGGCAGATCAGGATGCTCAACAGCCGCGCCGCGCCGTCCCCGGTGTCCCAGAGTTGCCGCGCCAGGTCCGGCTGGGTCTTCAGGCGCTTGGCGACCGCCCGCAGCTTGGTCAGGTTCACCCCGTGATCGTCACCGTGGCGCTCGTTGACGGCCCGGACCTTCGGCTCGTCCAGCGCCCGCAGTTCGGCCACGACCTCGGCCACCGTCACCTCGGGCATCCCGGCCTCCTGTTCCTCGACGTACGACCGGGTCCAGCCTACGAGCCCGCCCGCGTGACCTGCGCGCCCCGGTGTTCGCGGACTCGCGGCGGTTCCGGGCTGAACATTCCCGGGCGGCTGGATAGAGTGGGGCGGTTTGATCTTTGATTAGGAGAAGCGCGCCCATGGGATTCCGGCCTCGCCGATTGCTGTCGCGTCCTGAAGTCGTTGCGGCGCTGTCGTTCTCCGGTGTGCTCACCCTGGGCGTCGCGCTGGTCCCGGCCGCGCCCGCCCTCGCGGCGCCGACCCGGCCGTGGGCCGCCCCGCCGGTGAACGAGTGCGGGGAGACGGGATTCGACCCGCTCGCCCGGCAGCCCCAGCCCGGATCGGTGACGCCGCAACCGGATATCAAGATCCCGGTACCGGTGCCGCAGCTGGTCCCCGTGCAGATTCCCGGCCCGAAGCCGGACGCCACCCGCATCGACCCGGTGGCCCTGCCGTCCGACCCGTGCGCGAACCCGTGCCCGGAGGTCCGGTCCGACGCGCCCGCGAATCCGGCCACGGATCCCGGCAGCGGGAGCGGGAGCGGGGCGAGCCTGCCGCGGGTGGAGATTCAACCCGATCCCGAGCCGATCCCGATTCCGGTCCCGGGCGGGGAGGGCCCCGAGCCGCAGGAACCGCCCGCCGCGGCCCGGCAGCCCGACGCCCCCGCGCCCGCCGCCGCTCCGGTGGCCGCGCCACAGCTGGACTCGGTGCGGCTGGTCAATCAGGTGACCGGGCACGGGTCGCCCAATCGCACCGATATGCGCTGGTCGGTCGACGGCACCGATCTCGGACTGATGTGGGAGACCAGGCCCGGCCAGGTCGCGGTCGTCTTCGGCGACACCTTCGGCAAGGGCTGGAAACCGATCGGCGCGGGCACCGATCAGCAGGACTGGCGCAGCAACGTCATCGGTTACAGCAGCAACCCGGACCTGTCCGCCGGCCTGATCCTGGACGATTTCGTCCAGGACAGCAGCTGCCACGCGACCGAGATCCTGGACAGCCGCAAGATCAAGAACTTCGAGCACACCACCATTCCCACCTCCGGGTTCGCCGTCGGCGACCGCCAGTACCTGACGTACATGTCGATCAATCGCTGGAGCAAGATACCGGGCATGTGGTGGACCAACCACGGCGGCATCGCGTGGTCCGACGACAACGGCCGCACCTGGACGAAATCCCAATGGGCGCGCTGGGACAACCTGTTCGGCGCGGGCCGCTTCCAGGTCGCGACGATGGTCCCGCACGGCGATTACGTCTACATGTTCGGCACGCCCAACGGCCGATTCGGCACGATCGGCCTCGGCCGCGTCCCCGCGACGCAGGTCCTGAACAAATCCGCCTACCAGTACTGGATCGACGGCACCTGGGTGGCGGCCGACGGCGCGAACGAGTTCCGCGCCACCCCACTGGTTTCCGGCACCGCCAGTGAACTCTCGATCCGCTACGACCGCGAATCCGACCGATGGCAGATGGTCTACCTGGACTCGGCCACCCAGTCGATAGTTTTGCGCACCGCCGCCGAACCCCAGGGCGCCTGGTCACCCCCCACCACGCTGCTGACGACCGAGGACTATCCCACCGCCTACGGTGGCTTCCTGCACCCCTGGTCCACCGCGAAGGACCTCTACTTCACGATGTCCGCCTGGAACAGCTACAACGTCTACCTGATGCACGCGACGCTGAAGTGACCCGCGGCGGCCGGTTCGACGGCCGCGGGTCACTCAGTGGGAATCGTTGGTGTGCACAGCTTTTCGGATCAGGTACAGCAGGGCTCCGACGGTTACCACCGCCGCGCCGGTCAGGACCGCGGGGGTGGGGAGGGTGCAGGACAGGGTCAGACAGCCCAGGAGGCCGAGCGCGGGAAGCGCTCGGGGCGGGCGGTTTTCGGCGGGGGTGAGGGTCCAGGCCGCGGCGTTGGCTATCGCGTAGTAGAGAAGGACGCCGAAGGACGAGAAGCCGATCGCGGTGCGGAGATCGGCGGTCGCGGCGGTCGCGGCGACCAGCAGGCCGATCGCCAGTTCGGCGCGGTGGGGAACCCCGAAGCGGGGGTGGACGGCCGACAGGGCGTGGGGGAGGAAGCGGTCCCGCGCCATGGCCAGGGTCGTGCGCGAGACGCCGAGGAGCAGAGCCAGCAGGGTGCCGAGGGCGGCGACCACCGCGCCGGCGCGGACCACGGGCGCGAGCCACGATGCGCCGGCGGCGTCGACCACCTCGGTCAGCGGGGCGGTCGCGGTGGCCAGGCCCTGCGGGCCGAGAACGCTCAGCGCGGCGACGACGACGGTCGTGTACACCAGCAAAGTGATGCCCAGCGCGAGGGGAATCGCGCGCGGGATCGTGCGGGCCGGATCGCGCACCTCCTCGCCGAGGGTGGCGATGCGGGCGTAGCCCGCGAAGGCGAAGAACAGCAGGCCCGCCGCCTGCAGCACACCCAGGACGGTCAGGTCGGAGTCGGTCTCCAGGCGGTCGGCGTGCGCGGCGCCGGAGGCGAACACCGCGACGACCACCGCCGCGAGCACCGCCAGCACGACCGCCACGATGATCCGGGTCGCCAGCGCCGACTTCTCGACCCCGCGATAGTTCACCGCCGTCAGCGCGACCACCGCCGCGACCGCGATCACGTGCGCGTGCTCCGGCCAGGTGTACGCGCCCACCGTCAAAGCCATTGCGGCACAGGACGCGGTCTTGCCGACCACGAAACACCAGCCGGCCAGGAAACCCCAGAACTCGCCGAGTCGCTCCCGTCCGTACACGTACGCCCCGCCCGACACCGGATACCGGGCCGCCAGCCGCGCCGACGAGGTCGCGTTGCAGTACGCCACCACCGCCGCGATCCCGAGCCCGAGCAGCACCCCCGACCCCGCGGCCCGCGCCGCCGGCCCCAGCGCGGCGAAGATCCCCGCCCCGATCATCGACCCGAGTCCGATCACGACCGCGTCGGTCAACCCCAACCGGCGGCGCAGTTCGCCGCTCGCGGGCGTCGGTGCAGTACTGGGCGCCATGCCAAGAGTCTCGCCGAAACCGGCAGCTCGCGCGCCCCGAGCGACCCTCCGGCCGGTGCCGCCGTCGTGGGCCCGGTCGGCGGATGCCGCTGCGGCGCCGGCGGGCCCGGGTCCGCCGCGCCTCGGTCGATCATTCGCCGAGGTCGAATCGGATTCCGGCGCGGAGCATGGTCGTGGCGGGCAGCCCGATCAGGTCGCGGAAGGTCTCGCTGAAGTGGGAGGGGGTTGCGAAGCCCGCGTCGATCGCGGAGCGGGTGAGGTCGGTGCCGGTTATCGCGTCGCGAATGGTGCGGGACATGCGAACCCAGCGCTGGTACCCACGGAACGTGGTGCCGTACTGCTCGGCGAACAGCCGCAGGAAGTGCGTGGTGGACAGGCCGAGGCCGGCGGCGACCCGATCGGCGCGGAACGTGCGGGCGGGGTGGGCGCGAATCGCGTTCGCCACCGCCTCGATTCGCGGATCGGCGGGCCGGGCCTCGCCCGTGATCGCCAGCCGGTAGATCCGATCCGGATCGGGGCGCTCGGCGGCGCACAGCCGGATCAGCTCCCGCTCGCGGCGGTGGTGCAGGCCGAAAGGGCCTGCCGTGCGGTTCATCTCGTCCGCGATGGCCGGAATACCGGCGGGCTCCACGAACAGCGCGAGAATCCAGCCCGCGGTGGCCACGATGCGATGGGGCGTGCGCGCCGGGGCGAACGAGCTGCGCGTGCGAATCACCCCGTGCGCGCCGGTGTGAAGTTCCAGTGGCGCGTCCAGCCCGACGCTCAGCATCGCGACCGCGGGCGCATGCCGGTCGACCCCGAGATCCGGTCCTACGTATCCGATATGCCCGGGTCGCATCCATGCCACCGGCGTTCGCGCCGGGCTAACCGGTTCGATCCGCACTTCCGCCAGGGTAGCGCCACCGCGCCCCGCCGCGGCGACGCACGGGCATCTGCCCCGCGTCCGAGCAAAACGCCCACGCGGCGCGGCCCGAGGTCCGATAGTCGAGATGCCACTACCAACGCTTTGCCACCTGATGATCCGCACGGCGGGAGAAGCACGATGACAAGCCTTGATAACGCAGTGACCGGTGAGATCGCCCCCGCCGCGGGCGCGGCCGCGGATGCGCTCGGCGAGATTCCGCCCGGAATCCTGAACGGGCCGAGCGGGCTCGGCACCCAGCTCGCCCGCCGATTCTCACCACGCCCCCCGGACGCCGAAACCGAACCCGCCACCGCCGCAACCGCTTCCGGCGACCACTGCGCACCCGGCGTACAACGCCTGGGCGAGAGCGCCTTTCACATCCCGCTGCGCCGCCCCACCGCCGACATCGAACCGTATCGGCTGGTCGAATGGGGCGACGGCTCCGGCCCCCCGCTCTACTGCGCACCGGTGGCCCGCGTCGACGATCGCCTCGCCGCGGAGGTCGACGATCGCCTCGCCGCCTGGGCGGCGTCGATCGGCTGCACCGAGGACGAGGTCGGCAAACTGCGCCGGACCGGATACGGCCGCCTGGTCACGCTGACCCACACCGATTCCGAGGATCCGGACCGCCTGCTCGTCGCCGCGCAGATGAACACCGCGTGGTGGATGGCCGACGACTACTACGCCGACGATTCGGCCCTGGGCGCGGAACCGACCCGGCTCCCGCAGCGCCTCACCCTGGCCATGGCGGCCCTGGATCCGGTCCCGGACGCCGGCGAGTTCAGCACGCCCCTGAACGAGGTGCTGCGCGAGGACAAGGTGCTGCGCGCCTTCGGTTCCGCGGTCTCGCACCTGCGCAGGCACGCCACCCCCGACCAGGTGCAGCGCGCCTGCTACGCCACCTTCTCGATGTTCGTGTCCTGGACCGCCTACGCCGCGTGGCGGCACACCGGCCAATCACCCACGGCCTGGGAGTATCTCGCCGCCCGTCAGCACGACAGCTTCTACACCTCGATGACCCTCATCGACCCCGTCGCGGGCTACGAACTCCCGGCCAACCTCTTCTACGACGACCGCGTCCGCCGCGCCGCGTTCCAGGCCGGGACGATCGCGGTCCTGGTCAACGACCTGCTGTCGGTGAAGAAGGACGCCGCCGACGAGAACCCCGTCTGCAACATGGTGCTCCAGATAGCCGCCGACCGCGCCTGCTCGGTGGCGACCGCCGTGGAGATCACCGTGGAGCTGCACAACAGGATGGTCCGCGAGTTCGAGGCCGGACACCTTGCCCTGCGCGCGATTCCGTCCCCGGAACTGCAGCTGTTCCTGCACGGCGTCCGCAATTGGATGGGCGGATCCTTCGAGTGGCACAACACGAATCCCCGGTATCGCTGAGATCGCAGACGACGGAAAACCCTCGTCCGCACAGAATTTCGGTGCGGGCGAGGGGAATCCGGGACTGCCGAACGGTGCGACCTTCCGGGTATGCCGAATCGCGTTGTCCCCGTGCGTCACTCGCCATTCAGATACGTCACCAGCTCCCGGGGCAGCCCGTGCGTATCGTGCAGATACCGGTAGTCGTCCTCGGTCAGCGATCCGCCGAAGCGACCGCGGGACAGTACTTTCCGCCCGCGTCGCAGTAGCAGCTCGAACCCGCGCTCCTCGTTCAGCAGCAGGGTGCGAACATCGTCCGGCCGCATCGACTGCCCGAAATGATCCAGGGTGTGGTCGATGAGCTCCACCGGCAGGTCGGACAGCGTGCGCGTGGGATCGTCCCGCCACAGCGTGGTCAAGGTGCGGCGCAGCAGTCGCCGCAGAATATGACCGCGCCGGGTGGGGGAGGGAACGACCCCGTCGCCGAGAATGACGATGCTGGAGCGCACATGGTCCGAGAGCACCCGCACCGACCGCTCGTCCAGCGTGTCCCAGAGTCGTGGCAGCGTGCGCACCCACGGCCGGAACAGGTCGATCCCGTAGACGGAATCGCTGTGCCCCAGCACCCGGACCAGGCGTTCCAACCCCAGCCCGGTGTCGACCCCGGGCCGCTCCAGCGGCTCCAGACTCCCGTCGGAATGCCGGACGTAGCGCATCATGACGTGATTCCAGACCTCCAGCCAGCGGTCGTCGGTGGTCGGTGTCCCGCACGGCGTTCCCGCGCCGGTCCAGACGAAGAACTCCGAATCCGGGCCGCACAACCCGGTCGGCCCCGACCACCAGTTCTCCCGCGTGGTCGGCTCTACCGGCAGGCCGAGTTCGCCCCAGGTGTCCCAGGATTCGTGATCGGGCCCGACCTCGTCGTCACCACCGAACACGGTGACGTGCATCCGCCCGGGATCGATGCCGAACCCGTCGCGCAGCAGTTCCAGCCCCCAGCGCAGGCTCCGCGAGCCGTCGTAGTCGCCCAGCGACCACGAACCGAGCATCTCGAACACGGTCAGATGGGTGTCGTCGCCGACCTCGTCGAGATCGGTGGTGCGCAGGCATCGTTGCAGATTGGTGAGCCGCCGGCCCAGCGGATGCGGACGGCCGCGCAGGTACGGGGTCAGCGGATGCATGCCCGAGGTGGTGAACAGCACCGGATCGCCCGGCGGCGGCACCAGCGAATCGCCCGGAGTGAACCGGTGCCCGCGGTCGCGGAAGAAGTCGAGAAAGGTCCGGACGGTTTGATCGGTCGTGATCACGGTTGCTCCATCGAGGGGAAGACGACCGGAAACGACCCGAATACCAGGTACGGCAGGCACACCGACAGCGGACCGTTTCCGGTCGCGCGGCGGGGAGAATCAGGTCAGGCAGCGGCGACCGGCGAGCTGGAAGCTCGTGCGGCCGCGACAGCGCTGCGTTGATTGACCTGCATGGCCCCACCGTAGCAACGACCGCACGGGTGGGACGACCGAATTTCGGCGGGGTGGCTCAGCGGATGGGACGGGTGGTGGCGTTGGGATCCTGCCAGTGGCCCAGGTCGAAGTAGAGCGTGGTCATGGTGTCCCACATGGACGACCACGGCTGCTTCGGGCCGCTGCACTTCCAGACCGCGATCATGCGGTCGATGCCCGGGATGCCCATGGGATCGTCGTGTTCGGCCACGCGCTCGACCCGATCGAACCGCGAGCGCAGATCGGCCTCGGCGGTATTGAGCCCGAAGTAGATCACGGTGGTGGCCGAGTCCGGCGGCGGGCCGAAGAAGCCGAAACCCCGGCTGGGACTGTAGACATCGGGCAGGTCGTGCTTGCCGCCGAACTCCTCGACGGCTCCGGCCTGCCAGTAGCCCTGCGAGACGATGACCGCGTCTTCCTTCTCCTGCGGGGTCAGCGTCTCGTACCCGTCGGCGACGGTGTCGACCAGCGTCGTCCAGTTGGTGGTGCCGAACAGGCCGGACCGCACGCCCAGGTCGATGGCGTCCTCGGTCTGGGTGCGCCACGAGGGCGACAGCGGCAGCATGGTGAGCGCCAGGACGTAGGTCAGCGCGGAGAACACGACGATCGGAACCAGCAGCATGTTCATCCACCGTCTGCGGTCGAACTGCCACAGGGTGACCGCGCCGATCGCGAACATGGCCGGGAAGAAACCGGTCGGGTAGTACGGCCGCCCGTGCGTGGCGATCACGAAGGTGGTCATGATCACCAGCGCCACCACGACGAAGCGGTACGGGCGCAGCGATTCCTGCTTCCACACGCCCCAGAACGCGAAGCCGATCAGCACCGAGCCGAGCATGCCGGCCAGCGCCAGCCACTGCGGCATGAAGCCCAGCGGACCGAAGCCCGTGGCGTCCTGCTCCGCGCCGATGATCTTGCCCATCGCCAGCTGCGGCCAGTTGTTCTGCGATTGCCAGTAGAGGATCGGCACCAGCGACAGGGCCAGGATGCCGGTCGCCACCCACAGCGCGGGGCGGCGCAGGATCTCGCGCGGACCGCACAGGATGACGCCCAGGCCCAGGCAACCCCAGACCAGCGGGACCATCCACTTGACCTGCATGTCCAGCGCGGCCACCAGGCCCGCGGCCACGATCAGCCAGTCCTGCCGGACGCGCACCCAGCGCACGAAGAGCCAGGTGATCACGGCGGTGAGGGTGGCGTCGAAGGAGAACGTGCTCAGCGCGACCTGGGTGGTGATCAGGCTGGTGGTCGCGTAGGTGAAGGCCGCGGCGAGCTGGATCCGGCGATCGGCCCGCAGCTCGTAGGCGATCAGCGCCGAGACGACGATCGCGCCGACGCACATCACCACCGCGGGAAAGCGCAGCGCGATCGTCGATCCCGGCGCGGCCAGGTCGGCGAGCCAGGCGAAGAACGGCACCACGACGCCCTGATCGGCGTAGGTGTAGTCGAGCCTGCGCCCGGCCGAGAGGAAGTAGAGCTCGTCGCCGAAGAACTCGTAGCGGCCCGCCGTCACGGTCAGCACCACCGCGGAGAGCGTCGCGACGAGCGCGACTTCGCGCCAGGCGAACCGCGGATGGGGAGCCGGAATTGCTTCCGGCTCGGTATGAACCGCAAGTACGGCTGTCATGTACTTCCCCTTGCAACTTTCCGATCGACGCGCTCGACGTCACCTTGCGCAGGTGGCGTCACCCTCTGTTCGCTGGTGAACCGATTCCTCCCGGCAGCGAACAATGTGAGCGCTGGGCGCTCGCGGTCCTGTCGGATTGCGCAGTTTTGCGAAACGTTAGTGCTTATCACTAGAGTGCGCAAATGCTCTGGCGATAGCGGCAATAGCGGATTGCTTTCAATTGGTAGCGTAGGCCAGGCTTGCCAATGTGACCCGGGTCATGAGTGGCGCGTGAGATGAATGCCTCCGCTAAATTCCGTGCTGATCAGCAATGATTTGGCAATAGTGGGGCGCGGTGTGGTAGCGGCTCGAACTCGGCTGGTGAGCGTGCTGAACCGGGGGCGGTGGTGTGGTGAAGAACGCACTCGGACGCCCGCATGCCTGTTCCACAGCAACCGCTCCAAGATTCAAGCCCCGGAAACCGGGAATCCCCCTACTCGCCAGTATCTATTCACTTCCGGGAATTGCGCATGCCGCTTCGGCGCGGCGCTCCGGAAGCCGCCGTGCTCGTTCCGTGATCTGCAAGGTTTCACCCTGAGCCCATGGTTTTGGGGGCTTGCCCATTCAATTGCCATGCAAATGCGGGCATCACCGAATTGGTGACGGTCTTAGCTTCAACCGGTCACTCGGAGTGCGAACGGAAGTGGACGGCGCACTTCGCCGGTCCGAACGTACACCCGCTCCTCGATCACGCCCCCCACCGGCCGATACGATGACCGATTCATTCCCCCTATCCGCCTCTCACAGTAGCCGAGCCCGTGCGTGCGGGCGGCACTCGCCCGGGGTCGTGGCGCTCGCCCGCCCCGGGGTCACCGCGCGGCCGGGGTGCGCGGGAACGATTGCGCCGCCTCGGCATTGGGATCGCCGCCCGCTCTGGGGCCGGGATCGCTCCGCGTGAACGGGTTCCGCTCGATTCCGTCAGTCGCCGGCCGAGCCAATGGGGCACGACGCGATCGGACGTCGCGGGGCGGTCTCCCACGCGGGACGCGGTCGGGGGTGGGATCAGGTTGTTGCCCTTGCCTGGACGGCGGTGTTGAACGGCGGTGTCGAACCGAATCGCGCACCGCACAGGTCCTCCCGATTCGACCAGAGGCAGGCCGCGGCGAAAACAGTTGTGTTCTAACTGATTTCATCTGGGCCTCGGCGGAACAGTGTGCCGCACCGTCCTGTTCCCCGGGTATGACTCTCGGAATCGCACTCGCCGCCACCGACGCGGACAACTATGTGGATGCCATCGTGGCCCGTGCCCGGACGGTGCACGAACTCGGCGTCGGCGCCGTCTGGTTCGGGCAGCGCATGGACTACGACTCGCCGTTGCTGGCCGCTGTCACCGGCCGGGAGGTGCCCGGGCTACAGGTCGGCACCTCGGCCATTCCGGTCACCGGCCGCCACCCGCTGATCGTCTCCGCGCAGGCCCAGACCGCGCAGGCCGCCACCCACGGGCGGTATCACCTGGGACTGGCCGTGGGATCGACGCTGGTGTCCGGCGCCTTCGGCGTCCCGTTCGACCGGCCCATCGCTGTGCTGCGAGAATTCCTGACCGCGCTGACCGGCCTGCTCGGCAACGAGGCGGCCGGATTCACGGGTGAATTCCTCACCGCCACACCCGCTCTGCCGACCGCCGTGCCCGGAGCCGAGTCGCGGACGCCCGTGCTGGTGGCCGCCATGGGTCCGCAGGCGCTGCGGGTCACCGGTGAACTGGCCGACGGGATCCTGCCGTATCTCGCCGGGCCGCGGACCCTCGCCGAGCACATCGTCCCGGCGCTCACCCGGGCAGCTGCCAAGCCGCAGCGTGTGGTCGCCTTCGTCCCGGCCGTGGTCACCGCCGATCCCGAGGCGCTCCGGGCCGCCGCGGTGGGCAAACTCGCGTTCTACGAAGGGATTCCGTCCTATCGCCGGGTCATCGACCTCGAGGGCGCCGACCGTGCGGTCGATCTCGCGCTCATCGGTGACGAGGAGGCCGTCGCGGCGGGGATCCAGCGCTACTACGACGCCGGAGCCACCGAAGTGGTGCTCACCAGCACCGACCTCGGTACACCCGAGGACGAACTGCGCACCTGGGCGCTGGCCGGCCGGCTCGCCGCCGACCGCGTGCCCGCCGCCTAGCTCGTCCGCCGCTGCCCTGCCGAATCGCGGTCGCCCGGCCCGTTTTCGCCGCCGTGTCACACTTGCCGGCCGTACGTCGTCAACCCTGTGAAGCCGAGAACGGCACCGGTCGACACGAGACAGGACAGAGGAATGGGTATCGAGGATCTGCGGGGAATGATTCGCGGCGGCGTGCTGCTGCCGGGCGACGCGGGGTTCGACGAGGCGGCGCGGCCGTGGAACGTCGCTGTGACACAGCCGGTGTCGGCCGTGGTGAACGTATCGGACGCGCAGGACGCGGCCGAGGCCGTGCGGTACGCCGCCGGCGCGGGGCGGCAGGTGGTGACGCAGACGACCGGGCACGGCGCGACCGGCGGGATCGAGGACGCGATCCTGCTGCGCACCGCCGCCCTGAACCACATCGAGATCGACGCCGAGCGCCGGGTGGCGCGCGTCGGCGCGGGCGTGCAGTGGGGCGCGGTGCAGACCGCCGCGGCCGCGCACGGCCTGACCGGACTGGCCGGCAGCAACCCGGTGGTCGGCGTGCCCGGGTACACCCTCGGCGGCGGCTTCGGCTGGTTCGCCCGCAAGTACGGCTGGGCCTCGAACGCGGTGCGCGCCTTCGGCATCGCCGACGCCTCCGGAACGCGCACCCGGGTCACCGCGGATTCCGATCCGGACCTGTTCTGGGCACTGCGTGGCGGCGGCGGCGATTTCGCGGTCGTCACCGACCTCGAGTTCGAGCTGTTCCCGCTGCCGCGGCTGTACGGCGGCCGGGTGATGTGGTCCGCCGACCGCACCGCCGCGGCGTTCGACCTGTTCGCCGAACTCACCGCGGACGCGCCCGCCGAACTCTCGGTGTGGTTGCAGCGCTACCAGATTCCCGGGGCCGCGCCCACGGTGGCGCTGGACTTCGCCTACCTCGGCGACGCCGCCGAAGGCCGCGAACTGACGAAGCGGCTCGACAGCATCGACGGTGTGATCGCCGATACCCGGGGCGCCCTCACCCCGGCCGAGATCGGCCGAATCACCGCCGAGCCAACCGATCCCAGCCCTTCGCTCTCACGCGGCGAGCTGCTCACCGACCTCGGCGACGCGGTGGTCAAAACCCTGATCGAAGCGACGACGGCCCCGCTGCTCAACATCCAGCTCCGCGCCCTCGGCGGCGCCCTCACCACCGCGAGCCCCCACGACGGCGCACGCGGCCCCGTCACCGAGCCCTACGCCCTCTACCTCCTGGGCCTGGGCCTGCCGCACCTGCTCGCCGACATCCGCACCCGCTTCACCGAAATCACCGACGCCCTGTCCGACCACATCACCGGCTCGAAGCCCTACACCTTCCTGGCCCCCGGCGAGTCCGCCTCCGCCGCCTTCGATCCCGAGACCCTGACCCGCCTCCGCGAGATCAAGCAGGCTCGCGATCCCCACAACGTGGTCCGCGCCAACTTCCCGATCAACGACTGAGCGGCCACGCACTCACAGCACCGCCCCGCCTTCGAACTCGAAGGCGGGGCGGTGTTTTCCGGGCTCAGACTCGCCGCAGCGCCAGTACCGGGATGGTCCGGATACCCGCGGTCTTCTCCGCGTATCCCGCGAATCCCGGGTAGCGCCCGGCCTGTTCGGCGTAGATCCGGTCCCGGTCCGCCCCCGTGATCTCGGTGACGGTGACCGGGTACCGCTCGGTCCCGACCTCGACCTCCCCGGTCCCCGCGGTGGTGAGGTTGTAGTACCAGTCCGGGTTGGTGGGCGCTCCCGCCTTGGACGCGAAGACGTAGATAACGGCCTCGTCGTCCGCGTCGGCCAGATACATCATGGGGCTCACCAGTTCCCGCCCGGTCTTGCGCCCCCGGTTGTGGACCAGCACCATCGGCGCCCCCTCGAAAGGCCCCCCGACCCGGCCCTGGTTCTCCCGGAATTCGGCAATGATTTCGCTGTTCCAGTCACGAGGCTCACTCATGGCACGGATTCTTCCGGCGCGGCCGGGCACGGGCACGGATCCGCACGTCGTGGGAGGTCGGCACGCGTGTCTCGGGTCGGCCGCCGCCCGCCGGATCAAGACCGCAGGCGGCCCCACGGCGATTATGTCCCCGCGCACTTCCTCGATCGGCCGCGTGATCCAACCGTCCCGCGTGCTCCGAACCCTCGACATAGCTCCTGACCTCCCGCCGAGGCGTTCCTGCAACCCGGCCGCGGTGCTGCTCGCCAACCGGCCCCCAATTGGGTTCAGTGGAGAAAGAGCATCGCTCGACAACGCCACGAACTCGGGGTCGAGTGGCTCGATTGCTTCGATGCCGAACCGTCGGAGTATCAGCCGGCCGGCCGAGGGCGGCCCGGTAGTGGGTGCATCCGGCGGCGTGCGGTGCCACCGTGAAAGTCTTGTCGCACTACAGATTCGGTGGCACGCGTGCCGCAGCCGCGTGCTGAGGTTCGGGAACGCGGCAGGATGTCGGATGCCGCCCCACTCGATCGAAGTCCCCGGGGCGATGCCCGGGGACCCGATCGAGCAGTCCTACTGGGTGTTGGCCGTGCAAGCCGACTTCGCGAGCTGGGGGATGCTGAAGGCGCCCATGAAGCCGGTGTCGGGGCCGAGGGCGGTTACGGCGTTGCGTTCGGCGTCGGCGCGGGTCGGGCCCACCGCCCAGATCGAGGGGTGGCCCTTGTAGCGGGCGATGGCGGCGCACTCGTTCACGAAGGTCAGGACAACCTTGCAGTTCGAGGAACCGCATTCGTTCAGTGCGGTGGCCGACGCGGAATCGGGGTCGGTGGCGACGCCCCAGCCGTAGCCGACCATCTGGCCGGTGGGGCCGTCGATCACCGCGGCCAGGGCGCCGAAGGAATCACCCTCCGCGTGGGCGGTGCCGGCAACCGCGGTGGTGGTGGCGAAAGCGGCGAGGACGGCGGCGCCCACAGCGATCTTGCGTGCGAAAGACATTCTGATAACTCCCCAAATCGAATTCGTACCCGGCGATCATGCACGATGTGATCGGAGTCTCAAAATCGCGAGTTCCGCTGAGGCTCAATGTCTTTGAGTTCGGGCCTGCCGAGCGTGTGCGCCGGGGCCCCGACCTACGCCGCCGCCGCTCGCGCGGAGGTTCTTCGAGCGGGTCATCCGTCGGCGGGCGGGCTCGTCGCCCGGCCCGGGTGGAACGGGAAAAGCCCGCGGTCTCCGGGAGACCACGGGCTTTCCGATGCTGTGGAGCTAAGGGGAATCGAACCCCTGACCTTCTCGATGCGAACGAGACGCGCTACCAACTGCGCTATAGCCCCAGCCGCTCGCCGTTTCCGGCTTGCGATGGAAGACTTTAGCAGGTCGGTTGGCCGGTCAACGAATCGGCTGGTTACGGGGGGTTTCTCGGGTTGGAGAACGGGTGGGGGCGACGGGTGGAATCGGGGAGCGTGGCGGGGTCGGCCGGGTTCGGTGGAGAGGTGTCGATGCCGGCGGGACGGGAGTGAGGGTGGGGGAGGTGGCCGGCCGTGTGAGTGGGGTGGATCCGATCGGAGGTGGGGAAGGCTCGGGAACGTGCCTGCGGTGGGAGGGTGCTCGGTTTCGGTGGGTGGGGAAGGTCGGGAACCGGTCCTCGGGGTGACAGCGTGGGTTTCCGAATTCGGTGGTGGCGGGGAGGGGCCGGGGACGCGCGCGTGGGGGTGCGAAGTTGGTGAGGGCATGAAATTCGGCGGGTGCCGTCGGTATTTTCGAGGGGAGTGCGCGGGGGTGGGGATGGAGGTTGTGGATAAGTGTGGAGAGTTTCCCGATGGCGGGGTGGGAATGGTTCGGGCCCAGGTGATTCCGGGCGCTATTGGGGATGAATGGAAACTGGTCGGTCTGGGAACGGGGGTGGGTTCGGTTGGGGGAGAGATCGATTGCCGCGAGGGGGGAGTGGAAGGGATGTGGGTGTCCGGTCCGTGAGGAGTCGAATTCGTTCGGGGCGTATAGAACTGCCGTTCCGGGGCGGGGGTGAAGCCTGCATCGCGGGGCACGCGGATTGCAAGTGTGCGCGGGACGCTCGGGGATATCTCGACGGAGGTGAAAGTGAAATAGCCGAATTTCAGGGGCTTGGCGCGCGAGAGGGTTATGTGCTGGTTCGGGAGACGGTGCGGATCAGTGCCCGACGGGTTCGGTGTACGACTCCAGAACGCGCAGGAATAGGTCCAGGCGATAGGCGCGTAGCTCGGCGCTGTCCGGCTCCAGCAGACACTGCACCAGCGTGCCGTCGTGCACCGCGATCAGGGCGCGGCCCAGGGCGGGCGGATCGGTGACACGACGGCCGGCGCGCTCCAGCAGCGTGCTGACCACCGGCGTCAGGGCCGCGCTGATGGCGGCCTCGCGGGCGACCATCAACCGGCGCAGCGGCGGGGTGCGCAGCGCGTGCGCGGTGAACTCGGAGGTGATGCGAAACCACTTGTCGTCCACCGGAACCGCGTCGAGCACGTGTTCCATCACCGCGCGCGGGTCGGTCACCGCCAGGTCCGCGTCCAGCACCGCGCGCACCTGGTCCAGCATGGCCGCCGAACGCTGCTCCCACATGGCCAGGAACAGCTCCTCGAGGGAGGTGAAGTTGGAGTAGAACGCGCCCCGGGTGAATCCGGCGCGCTCGCAGATCTGCTCGACCGTGCATCGGCCGAGCCCGTCGTCGGCGAACGCGTCGAAGGCCGCGTCCAGCAGGCGCTGACGGGTCTGCGATCGCCGCCGCTTCGTCGGCGCTGTGGTCTCCGCGCCCCCCGGCGCACTATCGGCCCTGCTCACGACCGCATCGTACCGGTGCGCCACGCCCGGCGAACGCGCGCCGGAGCTCAGCGCGTCAAGGCCGGGCCGAGACACCCCGCGCGCGGCCCGGGCCGATGAACCGCGCGCGGCTAGCGCCGAGCACCCGCACGCCCACCGCCGCCCGCGTCCCGCGCCGCGCCGAGCACCTGCTCGAGCATCGCGGGCGTGAGCCGCCCGGTGAAAGTGTTCTGCTGGCTCGGGTGATAGCAGCCGAACAGCTGCACCGGCGCCCGATCCGGCCGCGACCCGGCCAGTTCGTACCGCACACCGTGCCCGAAGCGCGGCTTGGGTTTCGGTACCGCCCAGCCGGATTCGGCCAGCGCGGGCAGCAGCGCCTGCCAGCCCCAGCCGCCCAGCACGACGATCGACCGCAGCGTCGGCGCGAGCAGGCCCAGTTCGGTGACCAGCCAGTGCCGGCAGTTGTCCCGCTCGTCCGGCGTGGGCTTGTTGTCCGGTGGCGCGCAGTGCACGGGCGCGGTGACCCTGGTGTCGATGAGCCGCAGCCCATCCCCGGGCCGGACGCTGGTGGGCTGATTGCTCATCCCCGCCGCGTACATGGCCGCGATCAGCACGTCGCCCGCGCGATCCCCGGTGAACATCCGCCCGGTTCGATTGCCGCCGTGCGCCGCCGGCGCCAGCCCCACCACCAGCACTCGGGCGTCGTCCGGCCCAGCCCCGGAACGGGCTTCCCCCAGTAGTTCTCGTCGCGGAACGCCGCGCGTTTGTCCCGCGCCACCAGCTCCCGCCACGCGACCAGACGCGGGCAGGCACGACACGCCGTGAGCCGGTCGTCCAGCTCGGCAATTGTGCGGCACACGAGAGTGACTCAAGCACATCCCCGTTCCGACCGGGCCGCAGCCCTCCGGCGTGGCGAAGATGGATACTGTGAGCCGGTAGCGGAGGGTTTGCGACGGGAAGGACGCGGGTCGGATGGCGGATATCGGCGAGCTGGGCAACGCCGTCAGCGAGGCCCAGTCGATCGGAAACCTCCTGGGCGTGTTCGCATTCGGGGTGTCGGGCGCGCTGCTGGCGGTGCGCCGCAACTTCGACGTGGTCGGCATCCTGGTCCTGGCCATGTGCACCGCCACCGGCGGCGGCATCCTGCGTGATCTCATCATCGGCAAGACCCCGCCCTCGGCCTTCGTGCACCTGAGTTACGGCGCCACCGCACTGCTGGCCGCGGTCGTCATCTTCTTCTGGCATCCGCCGCGCCGGCTGATCCGCGTGCCCCTGCTCGTCACCGACGCCGTCGGCCTCGGCCTGTTCTGCGTGACCGGAACCGTCACCGCCTACGAGGCCGGGCTCTCGGCCACCGCCTCCGCGGCCCTGGGCGTGGTCACCGCGGTCGGCGGCGGTGTGATCCGGGACGTGCTCGCCGGGGTCACCCCCAGCGTCCTGAGCGACGGCGAGCTGTACGCGGTCCCCGCGCTGCTCGGCTCGGTCGCGGCCGCGCTGCTGCTGCACTACGGCCAATACACGTTCTGGACAGGTGGTTTGGCGGGAGTGGGTGCGGTGACCCTGCGCCTGCTGGCATTGTGGCGGCACTGGCGCGCACCGCTGGCCCGCCCGCATCGCCGTCGCGAGGCGGCGTGAGCGGGGCGGTCGTGTCTCCCGAGTACCCCGAACATGGTTGATAGCATGGCGAAGGTTGGCCGCCGGGCTGTGCATCACACCCAGAGAGAGTTCCTACCAATGCGGTTTGAGATCGTCGAACGCGACGAGATGTGGGTCGCCGGACTGCCGGTGCGCAGCCCCAAACGGGCCCTCGGCGAACTGCGTGATCACGATCTCGAGGTGGCCTGGGCCGCGGTCCTGCATCAGGAGCTGGGCGGCCCGCTGGCCTCGGCGTACATCGACTACGCGGCCGATCTGAACACCTACAACACCCAGATCGTCGGCTACCAGTGCGAGTCGTTCGACGAGGTCACCCGCGGTCACATCGTGGCCAGGCTGCCGCGCGGCACCTACGCTCGCTTCTCCTCGGTCGGCAGTTTCCCGCAGGTGATGACGGATCTGTGGACGCAGATCGCCTTCGCCGAGGAACACAAGTACATCCGGCGCACCCACACGGGGGATTTCGAGACGTACCCGCACGCCTACAAGATCGAGCTGTACCTGGCGGTGGAGCCCTCGTGACCTACTCGATCGTTGTCCGGCCCGGTGGCGTGTACGGCGGGCTCGTGGTGCCGCGGGTACGCCCGTCGTTCAAGGTCAGCAACAGCGACCTCATCGAATTCCTGCGCGACCGGTTGCGCGATCGTGATGGTGATCCTCGTCCCCTCGCGACCGTCTACGTGCCCGATCCGGCCGGGAATTACAACGTTGTCGTCGCCTACGAGTACCGCACTCCCGATGACGCGCCCGCGGGCGATGTACTGATCCGGGTGCCCAAGGGCGTGTACGCCCGATTCCAGCCCAACGGCGACTACCACGACCCCGCCGAAGACGTATGGGCCCAGGTAGACGACGCGACGGCGTCCGCGGAGATCACCCGTGCCTACCGCGAGGAGATCGAGATCTGGTCCGGCCCCGCCGAGTTGGAGCTCTTCATCTCGATCCTGATCTGATTGCTGATTGTTAGCCAATTGAGAACCAACCGGTCTTGTCATTGGGTTACATGACTGATAGCAATGGTTTGACCAGGGGTGATTTCTAGATGTCCATTCGGGTTTCGGGAGATTTGCCGGACGCCTGGACAATTTCTTGCGGCTGGCGGATACTCCCTAGGTGCCTGTACCGGGTGCGGTTGATACATGACCGTATCGGTCGGGGGCTCGGGAGTAGCGCGGGGGCCCGCGCAGCAACGGAGTAGGGAACTGTATGGCTGTGGAAGTAGTCGCAGTCGTCCCGTCGGATTTGGGCGATGAGGACTTGCTGCGATTCCAGGATGCGTCGTCGGGGTGCACCTTCTGGATAGGTACACCGCACGCGCATCCCGGCCTGTGGCGCCGGAACATGGCGGGTGCGCTGCGCGCTTACCGGCGGTACGGAGTCGAAGCCGCGCTCGATTACGACAAAACTGCCGATGGTCGTTCCAGCGCACTCTTCGTCACGGCAATCGACGCTTTCGGAGAAGTGGTCGCGGGCTTGCGAGTTCAGGGCCCTTACACCCATGTGGACGAGGTCAACGCACTTTCCGCCTGGTCCGGACATCCCGGGGAAACCGCACTGCGTAAACGGGTTGCCGATCGGATACCGCAGGGTGTCGTCGAGGTGAAAGCTGTGTGGGCCGATCGGTCCCTGGACCGCATCCAGCGCCGCTCGCTCGGCGCCGCCCTGGACCGGTGCGTTGTGCACGTCACCAACCTGCTGGACGCTCGGTACGGCTTCGTCACAGCCGGCGAGCACGCCGCGTCGGGTTATCGCACCAGCGGGGCGCGTTCGGACTGGTGGATTCCGGCGGTACCGTTCCCCGACCAGCGTTATCGGACTATTCCACTGTGGTGGGACATGGAGTCCTACCGGTCAGTAGCTGACGAGTCGCAGCTCGCCCTGATCGATGCGGAACACATAGCCCTTTCGGCCGGTGGTGACCAACTGACGGCCGATCTGTCCGGTATCGGAGGAACCGCCTAGATATGAATCCCGACAATGCCGCGGTTGCGTCCTATCGACCGCAGTTTTTCGATGAATCCGATGCGCGGGATGCGCGCCGGCTGGCCGAATTGCGGGCCGACGCCACAATCGAATTCACGGATTTACGGGATTCGCTCGGCAAGGAATTCGCGGAATTGGTCGCGCCGCCCGAATTGTCGGAAGGACCGGAAGCGGATCGGTGGGTTTTCTACCCCTGGCGCAATTCGGTTGTCGGACTACCCGGGCCGGAATTGCTACGAACGGTTCGATTGGATCGAAACCGCAACAAACTGACGCGAGCCGAACAACAAGAACTCGTGAAACAGACAATTGGAGTCGTCGGCCAGAGCGTCGGACACGCCATTGCGCACACGCTCGCCATGGAAGGTAGCTGCGGCCGAATCAAGCTGGCCGACTTCGACACCATCGAGCTCGCGAACCTGAACCGAATTCCCGGTTCCCTCTTCGATATCGGCGTCAACAAAGCCGTGGTCACCGCGCGCAGGATTGCTGAGATCGATCCCTACCTGCCGGTCGAGGTCTTCACCGACGGTCTGACCGACGCGAACGTCGACGCCTTCTTCGAGGGCCTCACCATCGTGGTCGAGGAGTGCGACTCCCTCGATATCAAGCTCGCTGTCCGCGAAGCCGCACGGCGCTATGAGATTCCGCTGCTGATGGAGACCAGCGACCGCGGCCTGCTCGATATCGAGCGCTTCGACCTCGAGCCCACGCGCGAACCCTTTCACGGTCTGCTCGGC
Organism: Nocardia sp. NPDC005978; assembly: GCF_040614455.1. Classification (NCBI taxonomy): domain Bacteria; kingdom Bacillati; phylum Actinomycetota; class Actinomycetes; order Mycobacteriales; family Nocardiaceae; genus Nocardia; species Nocardia sp. NPDC005978. The sequence goes on along the minus strand of NZ_JBEXUS010000009.1, from coordinate 55,627 downwards.
GGCGTCGGCCGGGCGGATCTGCGCGGCCTCAGCACCCGCGACAAGGCCCCGTACGTGGTGCGCATTCTCGACGCCTTCGGACTCTCCGACCGATTCGCCGCCAGCCTGGTCGAAATCGACCAAACCCTGGACAGCTGGCCGCAACTCGCGGGCGACGTGCAACTCGGCGGCGCGACCGTGGCCGCGGCCGTCCGCCGGCTCGGGCTCGGCGGCGCGCTGCCCTCGGGCCGCACCCGGGTCGACCTGAGCACCAGCCTCGACGCCATCGCCGAGCCCGAACCCGTCACCGAGCTGGTCTGGCCCGCACAGGACGTCCGGGCGGTGCCGCAGACCGACGTGGACGCCGTGCTGGCCTGCGCACAGCTCGCGCCCTCCGGCGGCAACGTGCAGCCCTGGAAGCTGCGCCGCGAGCCCGCGGCCATCGTCATCGAACTCGATCCCGCCCGGTCCTCGGGCATGGACATCGGTTATCGCGGCAGCGCGGTCGCGGTCGGCGCGGCGCTGTACAACGCGCGGGCCGCCGCGGCCGCGCGCGGCCTGCTCGGCGAATCGGAACTGCGGGCCGGCGCCCCCGGCCGGCACAGCATCGATCGCGCGCCGCTGACCGCGGTCCTGCACTTCAGCGATTGGAGCGAACCGGAGCTGGCCCGCGCCTACCCGGATCTGCTCACCCGCGTGACCAACCGGCGCCTGGGCACGGGCGAGCCCGCCGACCCGGGCGTGCTGCATCAGCTGGCCACCACCGCCGCCAAGGCCGAGGGCGGGCTGCGCTGGATCGCCGATCCCGGCGACCTGGAGACCGCCGCGATCCTGCTGGCCGCCTCCGACCAGTACCGCTACCTCACCCCGGTCCTGCACGCGGAGATGTTCTCCGAGCTACGCTGGCCGGCCGACGACCTGCGCACGGGTCTGGACCTGCGCACCATGGAGTTCGCCCCGGACGAGTTCGCCAAGCTCGACATAGCGCGCCGCGCCGATGTGATGGATCGAATTCGGGAGTGGAACGGCGGTGTCGCGCTGGGTGAGCCGACCCTCGATCGGGTGCGCTCGGCCTCGGCCCTGGCGGCGGTCACCTTCCCCACGCCATCCCTCGGTGATCCGGCCGAATTGATCGCCTACGCCCGTGCCGGGGAGACCCTGCAGCGGGTCTGGATAGAGGCGCAGCGGCACGGCCTGACCGTGCAGCCGATGTCGCCGGTGTTCCTGTTCGCCCGACGAACCGAGGATCTACGCACGGTTTCCCCGGAGTTCGCCGATACACTAACGTCACTTCAAGGCCGTTTCCTGGACCTGTTGGGAGTGCCCGAGCACGAGACCGTGGCGTTGGTACTTCGCCTGAGCTATGCGGCGGAGGTCACGGCCCGGAGCCGGCGGCTCCCGATACCGGGTGCGGAAAGCCGCTGATGGGATCGGAGACAAGGTGCCTCGGCAGACGCTCGACTCACTGGTAACCCAGGTTGCCTCCGAGTTGATGGGTGTCGACGCCACCACGATGGTGGCGGCGAGTGAGCGGGTGCTGTCCTGGCTTGTCACTCATTTCGATGTCGACTTCAGCTATCTACGGCACACCGATCGGGAGCGCCGTGCCTCCATCCTGATCGCGGAGTGGCCGCGACGCGCCGTGAACATCGACCCGGATCCGCTGCGCGTCACCTACTTCGAGAGCGCGGACTCGGTCTTCGCCCGGCTCGAGCACGCCACCGAGCCGCTCATCGTGCGGCCCATTCCCGAGCACGCGGACTACCAGCAGACCATCCACCTGTCCTCCGGCATTCCGCAGGTGTCCATGGCCGCGGTGCCGCTGGTCTCGCGGGACGAGTCGACCGGGGTGCTCGGCTTCGTCAAAGAGGGCGACCGCGAGTGGAGCACGCGAGAACTCAATGTGCTCAAGGCGATTGCCGCGCTGTTCGCGCAGCTGCAGGCGCGCGTGGTGGCCGAGGAGCGGCTGCGCTACATAGCCATGCACGATGATCTGACCGGGCTGGCCAATCGCCGGGCGCTGCTCGAGCACATGGAGGACAGGCTGCGCGCGGGCAGTCCCGGGCCGGTGGCCGCGTTCTTCCTGGATCTGGATCGGCTGAAGGCGCTCAACGACTTCCTGGGCCATACCGCGGGCGACAATTTCATCCGCACCCTGGCCACCCGGCTGCGCGATCACCTCGATCGCGGTGACATGATCGCGCGCCTGGGCGGCGACGAATTCGTCATCGTCCCGGCCAAGCCGATGGACGCGGTCGCCGCCGATCTCGAGGCCACCCGCATCCAGCAGCTCATCGCGCGCCGGGTCACCGTGGGCGGGGAGACCGTCAGCCGCGGCGCGAGTGTCGGTGTGGCGGTGGGTATTCCGGGTGAGACCACGGTCGCCGACGTGCTGCGCCGGGCCGATCACGCGCTGCTGTCGGCCAAGTCCAGCGGCGGCAACGGGGTCGCGGTCTTCACCGACGCCATGCGCGCGCAGTTCGAACTCCAGGACGATGTGGAGCTGAACCTGCGCGGCGCGGTCTCGGACGGCTCACTGCTGCTGCACTATCAGCCGGAAGTGGATCTGCGCACGGGCCGGGTCGTGGCGCTGGAGGCGCTGGTGCGCTGGCAGCATCCCACCCGCGGACTGCTCCCGCCGGGCGCGTTCGTCGGCGTCGCGGAGGCCACCAACCTCGCGGGTGAGCTGGGGCGCTGGGTGATTCGCTCGGCGTGTGAGCAGTTCGCGCAGTGGCGCAAGCGCGGGCTGGCCTCGAACGTGGTCATCCGCATCAACGTGTCGCCGGTGCAGTTGGTGAGCCTGGACTTCGTGGAGACCATGGAGGGCATCCTGCGCCGCTACGGCATCGACGGCAGCTCGGTCTGCCTGGAGATCACCGAGCACGTGGTGGTGCAGGATCTCGCGCGCACCCAGGTCACCCTGCGCGGGCTCAAGCGCATGGGCGTGCAGATCGCCATCGACGACTTCGGCACGGGGTATTCCTCGCTCTCGCATCTCAAGGCGCTGCCGGTGGACGCGGTCAAGATCGACCGTGGTTTCGTGCAGCGGCTCGGCGCCAGCGCCGACGATCTGGCCATCGTCAAATCCATTGTGGGACTGGCCGGTTCCTTCGGCCTCGGGGTGGTCGGCGAAGGGGTGGAGACCACGGTCGCCGCCCGGACCCTGGTGGCGCTGGGATGCTATCGGGCACAGGGCTTCCTGATCGCGCGGCCGATGCCGGCCGATGAGGTGGCCGAGCATCTGGCGGCCGGCCGGATCGCGCTGGACCTGGATCTTCCGGGCGCCGGGCGTCCCGGCGCGCCCTAGAAATTGGGGGCGGGCTCTGGGCGTCGATGCTCGCGGGAGCGCGCTACCGCGTAGTAGCGTGCGGGGAATAACAGGGGCAATCCATCGAGGGATGTGGGAACCGGCGTGCGTGATCGAAGCTTCAGCGGCAAGAAGACTCTGATTACCGGGGCCGCCAGCGGCATCGGTCGTGCCACGGCCACCGCGGCGGCGAGCCGGGGGGCGCGCCTGGTGCTCACGGACGTGAACGCCGAGGGACTGGACTCGACCGTGGCCCTCATCCGCGCGCAGGGCGGCATCGTGGATTACGCGCAGGCCCTGGACGTCAGCGACTACGACGCGGTCACCGCCTTCGCCGGGCAGGTGCGCGAGCGGGTCGGCGATTCGATGGACGTGGTCATGAACGTCGCGGGCGTCTCGGTCTGGGGGACCGTGGAGAACCTCGAGCACAAGCACTGGAAGCGCATGGTGGACGTCAACCTCATGGGCCCCATCCACGTGATCGAGAATTTCGTGCCGCCGATGGTCGCGGCCGGGCGGGGCGGGTCGCTGGTCAACGTGTCCTCCGCGGCCGGGCTGCTGGCGCTGCCCTGGCACGCGGCCTACAGCGCGAGCAAGTTCGGCCTGCGCGGGGTCTCGGACGTGCTGCGGTTCGATCTGGAGCGGCACGACATCTCCGTGCACCTGGTGGTGCCGGGCGCGGTGGACACCCCGCTGGTACACAGCGTCGACATCGTCGGCGTCGACCGGGAGGACCCGCGAATTCAGGCGTGGATCAGCCGTTTTCGCCGGCACGCGAAATCGCCGGAGGACGTGGCCAAGTCGATTCTGCGCGGGGTCGAGAAGAACCGCTACCTGGTGCACACCCAGTTCGACATCCGGTTCGGCTACTGGTGGGCGCGCAAGTTCGCCTGGCCCTACGAGTTCGCCATGCGCAAGGCCAACGGCCTGTTCACGACGTTTCTGCCAAGGGGCTGACGCAGCCGGTCGAGGTGTCGACGCACGGCTCGGCGGCCTGCGGCTCGGTGACGTGCACGTCCAGCACACGCGCGCCCGGGCCGTCGTCGCCCATGTGGTCGTGCGCGTTGACGATCTTGCAGGTGCCCAGGGACAGGCAGCCGCAGCCGATGCAGCCGGTGAGACTGTCGCGCAAGCGAATCAGCTGCTCGATGCGCTCGTCGAGATCGGTGCGCCAGGCGGTGGACAGCGCCTCCCAGTCGCGGCGGGTGGGGGTGCGGCCGTCGGGCAGCCGGTCCAGCGCGCCGCGGATTTCGCCGAGCGGAATTCCGACACGCTGTGAGATGCGGATGAAGGCCAGCCGGCGCAGGGTTTCCCGGGGGTAGCGGCGCTGGTTGCCACTGGTTCGGCGGGCTGTGATCAAACCCTCACGTTCGTAGAAATGCAAGGCGGACACCGCAACTCCGGCGCGTTGTGCCAGCTGGCCCGGTGTCAACTCCTTCGCCTGCCACGGGGTGGTCTGCATAGCTGAAGGTTACTCGAGGTTTTTCCCGGCGTCGAATTGCATGCCATCTCTGTCCCGGGCAACTACCGTCAGATCATGGGAATCAAGGCTGCGCCCCCGGCGCGACCGCTTTCCGTGACCTCGGAGGTCGGCGCACTGCATACGGTGCTCCTGCATCGACCCGGCGACGAGTTGCGCCGTCTGACCCCGCGCAACAACGATCAGCTGCTCTTCGACGCCATCCCGTGGGTGGAGCGGGCGCAGCAGGAGCACGACACCTTCGCCGAGGTGTTGCGCGGTCGTGGCGTGGAGGTGTTGCTGCTGGCCGATCTGCTGACCCAGACCATCGGGGTCAGCGGCGCCGCGCGCATCCAGGGCATCTCCGGTGCGGTGGACGCGCGCCGGCTCGGCCACGCCCTGGCCGACGAGCTGGCCGCCTATCTGCGCACCGTGCCCGCGCCGGAGCTGGCGCAGATCCTGATGTCCGGGATGACCTTCGACGAGCTGCCGTTCGGGAACACCGCCTCGCTGGTGCGGCGCATGCACCACGGGCACGACTTCGTCATCGATCCGCTGCCCAACCTGCTGTTCACCCGCGACTCCTCGTTCTGGGTCGGGCGGCGGGTGGCGATCACCTCGCTCGCCCTGCCCGCGCGGGCGCGCGAGACCTCGCTGACCGATCTCATCTACGCCTTCCATCCCCGCTTCCTCGGCGTGCGCCGGGCCTACGAATCGCACACCGCGCCCATCGAGGGCGGCGACGTGCTGCTGCTGGCCAAGGGCGTGGTCGCGGTGGGGGTGGGCGAGCGCACCACCCCGGCGGGCGCGGAAGCGCTGGCGCGCAGCCTGTTCGAGGACGATCTGGCCCACACCGTGCTGGTGGTGCCGATCGCCCAGACCCGGGCCACCATGCATCTGGACACCGTCTGCACCATGGTCGACGTGGACGCGGTGGTCATGTACCCGGCGGTGCAGGATTCCCTGTGCGCGTTCACCATTCGCAAGGAGGCGGACGGGACGGTGACCATGCTCGGCCCGGATCCGTTCCTGCCCGCCGCCGCCGAGGCCATGGGGATCGAGAAGCTGCGCGTCATCGACACCGGTCTCGACGGGGTCACCGCCGAGCGCGAACAATGGGACGACGGCAATAACACCCTCGCCCTGGCGCCGGGCGTGGTGATCGCCTACGAACGCAACGAGATGACCAATGCGCGCCTGGTCGACGCCGGCATCGAGGTGCTGCCCATTCCGGGATCCGAACTGGGCTCGGGCCGGGGCGGACCACGGTGCCTGTCCTGCCCGCTGTCGCGTGACGAGGTGTGAGAAGACATGCTCGACATACCGGTCGACCACCATTCGACGGTTCCGCCGTACGAGCAACTGCGCCAGGGCATCGTGGCCCGGGTGCGTTCCGGGGAGCTGGCGGCGGGAACCAAGATACCGACGGTGCGCGCACTGGCCGCGCATCTGAAGCTGGCCCCCAACACGGTGGCTCGCGCCTATCGGGAGCTGGAACAGGACGGGGTGCTCGAAACCCGGGGCAGGCTGGGCTCTTTCATCGCGTCCTCGGGTGACCCGACCCGCGATGTGGCCGGGCGCGCGGCGACCGAGTACGTCGCGGTCATCCGCCGCCTCGGTCTCGACGACGAGGCCGCGGTGCGGTATCTGCGTGCGGCGCTGGGGGAGAGCCGGGGCTAGCGCCAGCTGTCCAGCCAGAGCCGGTCGTGCCAGTCCGCCGGGGTGATCGGCATGCCGGTGAGGATCGGCCACAGCCAGATGAAGTTGGCGATCACCAGCGCCAGATAGATGCACACCAGGAGCAGGCCCAGGCCCTGGCGTTCGCTGGGCGGGGTGAACTGCTGCCAGTGCGGCGAGCCGGACAGCCTGCGGCCGCGGGGCGGGGCGTGCCCGAGGATGTCGCCCAGGGCCAGGGCCACACCCATCACCAGGAAGGGCGCGAGCGGCAGCGCGTAGAAGAAGTACATCTGCCGGTCCAGGGTCAGGAACCAGGGCAGCAGTCCCGCGCCGTAGCCGACCAGGACGGCCGCGTAGCGCCAGTCGCGGCGCACGATGCTGCGCCACAGCGCCCAGGCGAGCATGGGTAGCGCCAGCCACCACAGCGCGGGCGTGCCGATCAGCATGACGGCCTTCACGCATTGCGATGCGTCGCAACCGGTCACGTTGGTGTCGGCGTAGTAGTAGAGCATGGGGCGCAGGCCCATCGGCCAGGTCCACGGCTTGGATTCCCACGGGTGGTGGTTGCCCGCGGAGTTGGTGAGCTCCTTGTGGAAGGTCAGGACCTCGCCGCCGTAGAACCACAGCGAGCGCAGGGCGGCGGGCACCCAGGAGAACATGCCGTCGTTGCCGACGCGCACCCCGACCGCGTACCGGTCGTAGCCGGTCTCGTTGGCGAACCAGGCCCAGAAGGTCATGAGGTAGACCGCGATCGGCACGATGGCCAGGGCGTAGAAGGCCGGTCCGAGATCGCGGACCGCGGTGCCGGCCCAGGGGCGCCGGACCCGGTACCCGCGGCGCGCGGACAGGTCGAAGGCCAGGCTCAGGGCGGCGAAGGCGACCACGAAGTAGATGCCGGACCATTTGGTGCCGCAGGCGAGCCCGAGCAGGACGCCCGCGCCGAATCGCCACCAGCGCACGCCGAATCGCGGTCCGTACTCGCTGTCGTCCAGGCGGCCCTCGGCGGCGACCAGGGCCATGCGCGCGCGTATCTCGTCGCGGTCGACGATGAGGCAGCCGAAGGCCGCGACCACGAACAGCGTCTGGAAGATGTCGAGCATGCCCAGGCGGGAGGAGACGAAGGTGACCCCGTCGACGATGAGCAGGATGCCCGCGAACGCCCCGATCAGGGTGGAGCGGGTCATGCGCCGGGTTATGCGAATCACCAAGAGCACCAGGATGGTTCCGCAGATCGCGGCGGTGAAGCGCCAGCCCCAGCCGTTGTAGCCGAAGATGGCCTCGCCGATGGCGATCATCTGCTTGCCCACCGGCGGGTGCACGACCAGCCCGTAGCCGGGATTGTCCTCGGTGCCGCCGCCGGTCAGGACCTGCCAGCCCTGCGGGGCGTAGTGCTTCTCGTCGAAGACCGGGGTCTTGGCGTCGGTGGGGTAGCCCAGCATGATGAAGCGGGTCAGCGCGGCCACCGTGGTCAGCACGATCGTGACGACCCAGCCGCGTGCCCAGTCGGTGGGCCCGTATTCGGCTGACGGTCGTAGTGGCGCGGGACTCGACAACGCCACCCCCGCCTCACTCGCTGGCGGTCGCGCCTCGGTCACCTGGGTCACGCCCCCGATGTTATGCGGTCACCGCCCGGCCGGTCGCGCCCCGGTGAGTCCGGCGGCGCGCCCGCACGGGCGGTTCGCCATCCCGCCGGGCTCGCGTCGGCTCGGGTCGCCGGAGATGCCGCTGGTTCGGCGGGTTCGTAGTCGGCTGGCGCTCGCCGGGTGCGTGCCACCCGCACGCCGCGCTGGGCACGGTGATGCGGGAACTGCCCCGCGCCGGGCGGTTCGCCGCACGCCGACGGTCGATCGCCGCGGTGGCGCACGGCCGCCCGGGCGGTGCGGCGGCCCGCCGTATGCTGGGCGAGCGCCGGGATGCGGGCGCTGCCCGCCGCCGTTCGCGCGGCGGCCGGAACCACGACGAACGGGAGTGCGATGAGTGCGGAGCCGATCCGAGCCGGACGGCTGGTGCTCGCCGCTACGCCCATGGGCGACATCGGTGACGCCTCGCAGCGGCTGCGGGACGCGCTGGGGTCGGCGGAGATCGTCGCCGCCGAGGACACCCGCCGGACCCGGTCGCTGGCCAAGGCGCTCGAGGTGGAGATCACCGGGCGGGTGGTCAGCTTCTACGACCATGTCGAGACCGCGCGCATCCCGATGCTGCTCGAGGAGATCGAGTCCGGCCGCACGGTGCTGCTGGTGACCGACGCGGGCATGCCGTCGGTGAGCGATCCCGGCTACCGCATGGTCGCGGCCTGCGTGGAGCGCGACCTGCCGATCACCTGCCTGCCCGGCCCGTCGGCGGTGACCACCGCGCTGGCGCTGTCCGGGCTGCCGGTGGAGCGCTTCTGCTTCGACGGTTTCGCCCCGCGCAAGTCCGGCCAGCGCAAGGAGTGGCTGCGCACCCTGGCGACGGAGTCCCGCGCCTGCGCCTTCTTCGAGGCCCCGCACCGCCTGGCCGACTGCCTGGCCGACGCGGTGGAGGTGCTCGGCCCCGACCGCCGCGGCGCGGTCTGCCGCGAGCTCACCAAGACCTACGAGGAGGTCGTGCGCGGCACCCTGGCCGAGCTCGCCGCCTGGGCGGTCGAGGGCGCGCGCGGTGAGATCACCGTGGTACTCGAAGGCGCACAACCGGTTTCGATGGATCCGGCCGACCTGGTGGAACGGGTGGAGGCCCTGGCCGCCGCCGGCCTGCGCCTGAAGGACGCCTGCGCCGAGGTTTCCCAGAACACGGGCACCGCCCGCAAGGCGCTGTACGACGCGGTACTCGCCGCTCGCGCCGCGGAGTAGCCACGCGCCCAGCTCACGAGTGATCGGCGCGAGCCACCCCGGCCCGCTTCGCCGGGCCATTCATCGTGCCCGATGAGAGCGCCCGCTGCCCCACACCCCGCCGCTGCCCCCGGCAATTGCCGGTCTTCTTCTCGTCGCCTGCCGCCGGAAGCGGCTCTGTTACCTGTTGGGCGCGAGCGGGTTCGCGCCCGGCCGGTTCGGGCCTGGGCCGGCGGGGAGTCGGTGACGTTCGGGCGGGCTGCGCGAGCTCAGCGTTTGCGAGCGCGGGCCTGTTTGGTCAGTTCGGTGATCCGGTCGGGGCGTTTCGCGCCGTTCAACTCGGCCACGAGTTCGTCCGGGCACAGTTCGTAGAGGTCGCCCCACCAGCGGCGAATCTTGTTGTCCCGGATGCGGTATCCGCCGGGGACGCCGCGCGGGACGAAGCGGCGGCCGATCAGACGGCCCTGGACTCTTCGGTTTTCACGAGCGGCTGCACCTCCGTGCTGCGGGGGCCGGGGCGGAACGGGGTCCACCAGTTGGCCGGTCCCATCAGCTTCACCAGCGCGGGGACCAGGAGCATGCGGACCAGCGTCGCGTCGATGACCAGGGCGATCACCATTCCGAGGCCGAGGAACCGCATGGGGGTCAGCGGGGAGATCGTGAACGCGCCGGTGATCAGCACCAGAAGTGTTGCGGCGGCGGTGATCACGCGGGCCGTCTGGACCGTGCCGACGCGCACCGCTTCCTCGGTGTCCGCACCGGCGTCGTGCGCCTCCACCATGCGTGAGAGCAGGAAGACCTCGTAGTCGGTGGAGAGGCCGAAGACCACCGCGATGATCAACACCAGCATCCCCGCCGAGAGTGGTCCGGGACTGACGCCCAGCGCATCTGCCAGGTGGCCCTGATCGAATATCCAGGTCAGCACGCCGAAAGTGGCCGCGAGACTGAGGAAGGCCATGAGCACCGCCTTGACCGGCAGCACCACCGAGCGGAAGGCCAGCGCCAGCATCAGCAGCGTCACGCTCACCATGACCACCAGCATCAGCGGGAGCTTGGAGAGCACGGCGGTGACGCTGTCCGCGGTCACCGCGCTTTCGCCGCCGACCTGCAGTTCCGCGCCGTCGAGGCGAATCTCCCGAATGGATTTCACGATGTCCTGCGCGGCGGGGGAGCGGTCGGGTGCGGCCAGCGCGGTATGGATGATGGCCGCGTCCTCGCGGGTACCCAGCGACAGCGCCTGGCGCACACCGGGAACCGCGCTCAGCTCGCGCAGGGCGACACTGATGTGCGCGGGAGTCGGTGTCCCGCCGCCGGTTTCGCGCAGCAGCACGGTCGCACCGCTGTTCGCGGCGGGGAAGTTCGCCGCCAATTCCTCCACCGCGACGCGGGTTTCGTTGCCCGCGGGCAGCGCGGTGTGGTCGATGTCGCCCAGGCGCACGCTGGTCAGCGGCGCGGCCAGCACGAGCAGCAGCGCGCCCACGGCGATGGCGACGGTGCCGGGACGGCGCATGACGGCGGTGACGACCCGGCCCCAGAAGCGCTGCGCGCGCGCCTCGGCGTGCTCGAAAGCGTCGGCGCGCCAGCTCCATTTGCCCACGCGCGGGCCGAGCAGCACCAGGATGGCGGGCAGCACGGTCAGCGAGAGCAGCGCGGCCAGGGCGACCGCCGCCATGGCCCCGAAGCCGAGCGAGCGCAGCACCGCATGCGGGAAGACGAAGGTGCCGGCGAACGCGCACATGAGCAGCAACGCCGAGAACAGCACGGTGCGCCCGGCGGTGGCAAGTGTGCGGGTCAGCGCCTCGGGCACGGTGCGGCCCGCCGCCAGTTCCTCACGGAAGCGACTGACCACGAAAAGCCCGTAGTCGATGGCCAATCCGAGCCCGAGCAGCGACACCACGTTCATGGCGAAGATGCTGACCTCGGTGAACCGGGCGATGAGCCCGACCGCGCCGAGCGCGCCGATGACGGCCAGCGTGCCGACCAGCACCGGCAGCAGCGCGGCCACCACCCCGCCGAAGACCAGCACCAGCACGATGGCGGTGAGCGGAATCGAAATGGATTCGGCGATCACGAGATCGCGGCGCGACTGGTTGCTGATGGTGTCCGCGAGCGCGCTGTAGCCGGTCAGCTGCGTCTCGACGCCCGGTACCCGAAGGTGTTCCGCGATATCGGGATACACCGCGATGCGCCGGTTGTCGTCGCCGGCCGCGAACACCGCGGCCACCGCCTGCCGCCCGTCGGGCGAGCGCAGGTACTGCTGCCGCGTGCTGTTCCAGTAGGTTTCGACCGGGCGATCCAGCAGTGCCGGATCGATGCGCTGCACCGACTCGAGCACGCGCGGGCCGATGTCGGCCAGCGTCTGCCCCTCCGGCGCGGTGTAGATGGCGAGGATGTCCGGGTTCTGCGGTCCGAGCTGCTCTTTCACCCAGCGATCGACCGCGCTGGATTCGCTTGCCGGATCACTGAATCCGGCCGCACTGACCTTGTCCGCCAGGCCGGTCGCGAAGAGCCCGCACGCGAGCGCGAACAGGATCGCCGCCGCAAGAACCGTCTTCGGCCACGAAACAACCAGCCGCGCCCAGGTGTTCATCGGTTCACAACTCCGTTTCGGTGGTGCCGAGATTCGTGGCCGCCCGTGCGCCTGCCGCCTGGCACCGGAATCACGGTGCCGCCGCTGCGTGTCGGGCTGATCGGTGCAGGGGTCGCCGGGCACCCGGCAACGGTTTCCCAGGCGACGTATGCCGGATCCCCGGTTGGGATCGGTTGCTCCCGTGTGGAAAATCCCGCCGATGTGCGCGCCGCTGTCGCGGGTGGGGACCCGGCGGCCCGGAGTACCCCGCCCGCGGCCGCTCGCAGCGCCCGGCGGATTCCGATCATCGCCCGGTGGTACCCGCCGCGTCGGCCGCCGGGCCCGCCGTCCGGGGCGATGCCGAATCCGCGGGTGTCAGTTCGCTTTCCAGGGTGCGCACGATCCGGTCCAGCAGTGCGTCCAGCCGATCCGGGATACCGCGCCCGCTGCGCACCGAGACCGTCAGCTCGGTGCGGCCGCCGCCCTCGGTCAGTCCCATGAGAATCGGCATCGCCACGCTGTGCTGGGGCAGCACCCGGACCGAGGTGGGTGCGAAACCCGGCACCGCCAGGGCTTCGAGGTCGTAGCGGCCCATGTGGGAGACGGTGGCCGAGGCCAGGTTCCGGCCCAGCCGCGCGCCCACCCAGTTGAGCGAGCGGGCCAGTGCCCGGCCCGCCGCGGGCGGGAGCTTGGTCAGCCCGGTGTTGTCCATCTGGTTGAGTTCGCGGCCCTCGGCGAGGCCCGCGCGCTTCTCGGCGTTGAGCTGCTTCCAGTCCGTGCCGGGCCGCGCGTCCAGGAACAGCGGCAGCGCCAGATTGCCGGTGGACCGCAACGCCGGATCGTGCCGCCGCAGATCGACCGGAATCATGATGCGCGAGAGCGGTCCGCCTTCGTCCGCGAGAATGGCCGCGACCCGCATGAGAGCACCCGGACCCGCGGCGTGAATGGTCCGGTGCCGCAACAGGTGCCGGTGCTCGCCCGCGTCCTGACGCCCGCGCCCGAGGGCGGATCCGAAGCGCGGCACCATGAGCGCGGGCTTCCCCGGAGCGCCCACCTTCGCGACGAGTTCGGCGTCGGCCACGGGATCGGCCGCGCCGACGGGCTCCTGCCCGCGCAGCACGCGCAGGATGTCGGTGGCCCACATGACCATGCCCATGCCGTCCATGACCCCGTGGAACACGCGGAACACGATGGTCACCGGATCGGCGGTCAGCAGCAGCACCTCGGTGGTGGACTCCGGCGTCGGCCCGATCGGACTGGTGAGCACGGGATCCGCCTCGAGCGCCGGGAACTGCAGCGCGTGGTGCACCTCGCGCACGGTCGGCGCGACCCCGCTGTCCACCCAGTACGAGCCGTCACGCACCAGTCGCGCACCGGGATTGGCCGCGGACGCGATGGCGACCGCGCGCCGCAGCCGTTCGGCGTCGAGGCTGCCCTCGCCCTCGATGGCCAACTGCATCAGGAACGGCGGCGCGAGGTCCCGCATGGGGAAATAGATGAGTTCGGTGGGAGAGATGGGCCGGCGGAAGGTGCTCATAACTGCCTCTGCTGCGCGCGGACCGCCGGCGTGCTTACCGTAGGTCCTTGGTCAATTCGGTAACGCCGCCCTGGGTTTCGAGCCAGGCCAGGAATTCGGCGAGCCCGGTCGCACGGTCGATGACCGCCCGGTACTCGAAATCCGCTGCGGCGGCGCCGGTGTCGTAGGTGGCGGTGCGGGTCATGAGCGCCACCACGTAGCGGGACAGCGGCGGCGACCAGCGGGTGGCGACGTAGGGAATCCGCCAGACGGTGTCGATGACGGCGACCGCGGCGTTCAGCACCTTGGGGTTGGGCTGCCGGCTGGGTCGTTCGTACCCCAGGCCCTCGGCGACCTCGCCCAGGAAGCCCCACACGTCGGTCTGCTCGGCATCGGCGATGAAATACGCCTTGCCGCCGACCTTTTCCGAGCTCGCCGCCTTGACCGCGGCGTCGGCGATGTTGTCGACGTGGCACAGCGAGGCCAGTACCTGCTTGCCGTACGACAGATCCGGCAGCGAGCCGGTTGCCGCCCGGCTCAGCAGCCGCACGATCGGCCCGGACCGGTCGCCCGCGCCCCAGATGGCCCGGGGCCGCAGCGCGCAGGTGGTGAAACCCGGTGCGTCGGCGGCCAGTACCGCCCGTTCGGCGGCGGCCTTGGTCTCGGAGTACAGGTTCAGATACCGGTGCGGGTAGGGCACCGACTCGTCGATGTTCACCTGGTCGCCGCCGTCGCGATCCATGAGCGCGCTGGGGCTGGAGATGAACACGAAACGGCCGGCGCCGTTGCGGCGCGCGGCGGCCAGCAATTGCTCGGTGGCCGTGAGGTTCTCGGCCACGAACTGGGCGCGGGTACCGCGCTCGTCGACGCGGGCCGCGCTGTGGAAGACCGCGTCCACGCCGCGGGTGGCGCGATCCAGCGATGCCGGATCGGTGAGATCGCCGGTGACGATCTCCACCCGATCGATGACAGCGTCCAGATCGCGCAGGTTGCTGGTGGGCCGCGCCAGGATCGCGACCCGGTAGTCGCCCTCGGCGAGCAGACGGCGCACGATGGCGCCGCCCAGGAAGCCGGACGCGCCGGTGACCAGTGCCTTCTTGGTGCTCATCGGGCGGCCTCCTGCGTCTTCCACCAGGTGAGCCCGAAGATCTGGGTCAGTACCGCGGTCTGGACCGGGGAGCGGCCGGTGCCCGCGCTCGCGCGCAGGGCCGCCGGAATCTGGGCCGCGTGCACCACGATGCTGAGGAAGGCGTCGATCCAGAAGATCGCCCGCAGGAACCGGTTGGCCGGCGCGCTGCCGGTGAGGGCGGCCAGCACCCCGGCGGCCAGATACAGCCAGCCCAGGATCGGAATCGCCCGCAGTACGGTCACCTTCATCGTGCCCTGTCCTCTCCGAGCTGCTCGGTTGCCCAGACGGCCAGCTGCTCGCGGCCGATCTTGGCATTGTGACGGATGTCCACGGGGAACTTCGGATGGAAAAGGAAGTGCCGCACGGGTGCGGTGACCTCGAATTCGGCTGCGCGATCGCGCAGTTCGGCGGTCAGGCTCAGCGGGTTCGCGCCGGCCTCGACCTCCACGCACAGCACGGGCTGCTGGTCGCCGCGCGGGCCGACGCCGACCAGCGCGGTCCTGGCCACCCCGGGCAGGGTGTTGAAGACCTGTTCGACCTGCACGCTGAACATGGGGCCGCCGGCGGTGTGCACGCGCTGACTCTTGCGCCCGCAGAACCAGATCCGGCCCTCGTCGTCGATCCACGCGAGATCACCGGTGCGGTGCCAGACCACGCCGTCCTCGCGGATCTTGCCCGCGCGATTGGCTTCGCGCGGCCAGTAGTAGCGGGTGCTCACGTTCGGGCCCGCGACCACGAGTTCGCCGATGCCGCGGGTCGCGATCAGTTCGTCCGCGCGGGCCTGCGCGTCGGACCAGTCCGGCAGCGGATCATCGGTGATGGCGACCAGCCGGGCGCGCACGTTCTCCGCGGGACGCCCGATGCAGGTGCCCTCGCCGCGATGGGCGCGTTCCACCAGACCGCCGAGCAGTTCCCGGGATTCGATGGTCGACATGGGCAGGGCCTCGGTCGAACCGTAGCCCGCGTGCACCTGGGCATCGGGCTCGAGCACCTCGCGCAGGCCGGCGATGCACCAGTCCGGGACGGGTGCGCCGCCGGAGTAGATGCTGTGCAGCGTGGGGATCTTCACCCCGGCCGATTCCAGATGCCGCAGCAGCGGAATGAGCACGGCGGGGGAGGCGAACATGGTCCGCACCCCGAACCGGTTGATCGCGTCCACCACGTGCGCCGGGTCGGTGGAGCCGACCTGGCTCGGAATCAGCGGCGGCAGTACGCATCTC
Organism: Nocardia sp. NPDC005978; assembly: GCF_040614455.1. Classification (NCBI taxonomy): domain Bacteria; kingdom Bacillati; phylum Actinomycetota; class Actinomycetes; order Mycobacteriales; family Nocardiaceae; genus Nocardia; species Nocardia sp. NPDC005978. The sequence continues at coordinate 39,964 of NZ_JBEXUS010000009.1, read as the reverse complement.
GAGCCCAGCAGCATGTCCAGGATGCCGACCAGGGGCAGGGTGATGAGCGAGGTGCCGGGGGCGACGCGCTCGCGGGCGGCGTCGACCTGATCGACCATGGCCGAGAGGTTCCCGTGCGTCATCTCCACGGCCTTGGCCGGTCCGGTGCTGCCGGTGGTGAAGGCGATGAGCAGCAGCTCGTCCGCGGGCGCGGGGGTGCGCTGGACCGCGGTGTAGGCGGTGGGCAGCGAGGCCGAGCCGCGCTCCCATTCGGCGCGCGCGCCGACCACCCTGGCGCGCAGGGACCGAACACGTGCCCGGGCTGCGCCGCCGCGGCCGGACTCGGCCGCCGGGGCGGCCCCCGCCGCCACGGCCGCGGGTCCGCCCCAGCTCTGCAGGGTCTCCCCACCCCAGAACCAGCGCGGCCCCACCGTGATCGGGACGCGAATCCCGCGGAAGTACTTGCGGAACAGCACGCGCGCGGCATGCGCCTGCGGAATCCCGATGAACGCCTCGGCGTCGGCCGCGCGCAGGCAGTTGAGCATCTTGCGCAGTCCCATGCCCGGATCGATGACGACCGGAACCGCGCCGATCTTCAAGAGCCCGAACATGATCGCGTACAGCTCGGGGCTCGGCAGGACCAGCACGATGGTGCGAGTGCCCCGGCCCACCCCGGCGGCGACGAGGTGCGCCGCGATGGAGTCGGACCACTCGTCCAGTTCGCGATAGGTCAGGTGGCGGTACTCCGGAAGTCCGGAGGCCGCCGTGCCCGCCGGGAAGATCACGACTTCCCGGTCGGGCTCCGCGGCCGCGACCGCGCGGAAGCGGTCGATGGCCTGCCAGTAGGTAGCGGTCGTCACGCCGCGGCTCCGACGACGGCCGGCAGTCGGTAGAGCACCGCCGCGGCCGAGGGGCCCGCGCCGGCGGCGACGAACAGCACGTGGGTGAACGCGCCGAGCGAATCCTGCTGTGCCGCCAGGTCGTACGCGAGGGTCAGGGCCGCGGTGTGCGGGTCGCCCTGCGACAGATCCGGGAGCAGCACCGCGTTGGGGGCGATGCCCAGCTCGGCCGCCAGCCGCTCGCCGAAACCGGCGGTCGGGGTGGAGGCGATGAGCGCGGTGCGGGCCTGATCCGGCTCGCCGTCCGAGAGCGCCAGCCGCGCCGCGTCGGCGGCCACGGTCAGCAGGCGGTCCTCGGCGTCGGGTTCGCGCACCACGGTCATGAGGTCGCGGCCCCGGGTACCCATCGTGGCCACATCCACGTAGGACTCGATGACGGGTGTGCCCGCGCCCGAGACGGTGTGCACCCGGCCGAACCCCTCGGGTTCGTCCGTGCGCTCCAGCAACAATGCGGCACCGGTGGTGGCATAGGGGAATTCGGCGTCCGCCGCGCCCCGCTTGGCCGAGGGATGGGTGTCCCCCGAGACCACGAGAACGTGCTCGGCGCTGCCGGTTTCCAGGATCGACTGGGCCACCTGCACCGCATTGAGCGATCCGACGCCGGCGTTCATGAGATCGAAGGAGAACGAACGCGGATCGTTCTTCTCGTAGTCGAGCCCGATTCCGGCGGCCTTCTGAATCAGCGCGGACACAGCGGGTTCCACGGTATTGGAGTCCCGGAAGATGCCGGCGTTGATGAGCACGCCGACCTGATCGGGGCGTACCCCGGCCCGCTCCATGGACTGGCGCGCGGCCTGCCCGCTGAGCTCCACGATGCTGAAAGTGTCTCCGGCCCGGCTGGTTCCGGTGGATTTGATGCGCACGCCCATGTCAGACCTTCAGGGATGAAATCGTGGTGGACAGGAAGCCCCCGACGACGCCGGAGGCGGCGGGGACCATCAGGATCTTGGAGCCGGCCGGGATGGCCTCCTGGCTCAGCTGATCGTGGAGCACGATGAAGTGCGAAGTGGTGGAGGTGTTTCCGTACTTCTCGATCACGTTCAGGTCCGGCGGCATGGGGCTGCCGAACTCGCGCTCGGCGATGGCGTTCATGAAGGGAATCGCGCCCGCGCCGAACTGGTGATGGATCATGTAGTCGAAGTTCTCCTCGGCGAAGGTGTTGCCCTGCTGCTCGAGGTGGTTGCGCTGCGAATCGGTCCACAGCAGGAAGCGCGACTCGTTGTGCATCTTGCGGTTATCGGTGTAGAGCGCGACGCCCTGCGACTTCTCGCTCGGCATGCCCAGGCACAGGTGCGAGAACTCCGAGGCGGTCATCAACTCGATGTAGTGGATCTTGTCGTTGTCGTCGACGGCTTCGTCCAGTACCACGGCCGCGCCCGAATCGCCCACCGTGAGTGACGCGAATTGCAGATCATATTTCTCGGTGATTTCGGTGACAGCGGTTTCCGCGATGGGGGTGATGGCCTCGCCACTCACCACCATTCCGCGGCGCACAGCACCGGAGCGAATCATGCGATCCAGAATGTAGGTGCCGGTCATCATTCCCGCGCACGCATTCGAGAGATCGAACGAAATAGTGTCTTCGCGAGCGCCGAGTTCACGCGCGATGGAACCGGCGAAGGACGGCTCCATATACATCTTGGTGCCGTCCTTGCTGCGCGTGATCGAGGTCGAGATGATCACGTCCAGGTCGGTGGCGGCATACTGTGACCTGGAAAGACAGTCCTGCGCCGCGTTCATCGCGAGCGTGAAGGAGTCTTCGGTGTTCTCCGGGCTGGTGTCGCGGAATCGTCGTTCCTGAACACCCGTGATTCTTTCGAGATCGAATGGAGGGGCCTGCTTCAATTGCGCGACCAGCTCTTCTGTGGTGACGCGTTTCGACGGCAGATAAGCGCCGATCGACTCGAATCGAGAATGCGGCACAGGGACTCCTGAAAGTGCGAAGAAAAGCAATCTGAATCGGTGACGGATTGAGGCTACCCGACGGTAATGACGCGAGCGACCGCTCCGTTTGCCGGATGCTGTCTGGGACACCGACCCCGTCGACCATCTGCGCCGGTGAGAACATAGATACCGAATGGTTCGCTGTGAGGGACTTCACCTGATCACCCGTCCGACGAAAAATGTAACTGACAGTTACATCTATGTCGTAACGAAACTGTCTGAGCGGCACTGGATTTCGAATGTCGGCTCCGGTTAGGTTGGGCGCATGCACTTTGCGAAGGCCCTCGTGAGCGGGGTGGTCACCGCTCAATCGATAGCGCTGCTGACCCTCGGGGCGAATGGAATCGCCACTGCCGCAAACGAAGTCGGAGGCTGTACGGTCCGCTCCGCGTCCACCGTCGCGAGCGGCTTCGGCGTCCTGGAGAACCTGGCCTTCGACGGGACCGGCGGTCTGCTGCTCTCGGAGACCTCGTTCGGCGGCGCCGGCGGCGGGCTGGTTCGCCTGACGCCGGACGGTAGCCGCGTCACCGTGGCCCCCGTCGAAACGCCGGGTGGCCTGGTGGTGTCCGGCGGCACCGCGTACGTGAACACCGGGAATACCTTCGCCAGCGGCGTCTCGGACACCCCCGACGGCGCGATCGTCGCCGTCGATCTGGCCACCGGCGCCGTTCACACGGCCGTCACCGGCCTGCGCATGCCCAACGGCCTGGCGCAGCTACCGGACGGCGGCTTCGTGGTGAGCCGGGACGTGGGCGGGGCGACCACCCTCACCCGGGTGGCCGCCGACGGTTCCGGTGCGCACACCCTCGCGCCGGAGCTGACCTCCACCAACGGCCTGGCCTACGATCCGGGCCGCCGAAAGCTGTTCGTCTCCACGACGTTCGACGCGGCCACCGTCATCGCCGCGGTGGACCTCGAGCATCCCGACGCCGCCCCGGCGCGCATCACCCTGCCCGGTTTCGGGCCGCTGAACTCGGCGGACGACCTGACGGTCGGCCCGGACGGCGCGGTCTACGTGGCGCTCAACACCGCGGGCACGGTGGTCCGCGTGGATCCGGAGGCCGGGACCTACTGCACCATCGCGCGGGACCTGCCGTTCGTCACCTCGGTGCGCTTCGGCGCCGGACCCGGCTGGGATCCGAAGTCGTTGTACGCCACCGGCTTCCTGGGGGCGGTGACCCGCCTGGCACCCTGAGCGCGCACCGGCAACGCGCGCGCACCGTACCGAGAACGGCGGCCCCGCATCCGGAATCCGGATGCGGGGCCGCCGTCATGAATTTCTCGTTAAGCCTTGGGCTCCACGTACTTCGGGAACACGACCTCCGGCTCGGGCAGGGCCAGGCCCGGGGTCAGCGGGGTGGCGACGGCGGCGAAATCGCGATCGGTCTGGCCCAGCAGATCCAGGATCCGGCCGGCGGCGGCCGGAATCACCGGCTGCACCAGCAGGGTCACGATGCGCAGCACCTCCATCGTCACGTAGAGGATGGTGCCCTCGCGCGCGATGTCCTCGGGGGTACCCGACTTCGCCAGCGTCCACGGGGCCTGCGCGGAGAAGTAGCGGTTGGTCTCACCGAGGGTCAGCCACAGGTGCTCCAGGCCCAGATGGATGAGCTGCTGGTCGAATTCGGCGCGCACCTTCTCCGGCAGGCCGTTGGCGCGCTCCAGCAGCGCCTTGTCCTCGTCGGTGAAATCACCGGGCGCCGGGACCACGCCGCCGAAATCGCGGAGCACCATCTTCAGGCAGCGCTGGGCGAGGTTGCCGTACTCGTTGGCCAGGTCGGTGTTGATGCGGCTCACGATGCCCTCGTGGCTGTACGAGCCGTCCTGCCCGTAGGAGATCTCGCGCAGCAGGAAGAAACGCACGGCGTCCAGGCCGTAGGTGTCCACCAGTTCCATCGGGTCGACCACGTTGCCCGTCGACTTCGACATCTTCTCGCCCTTGTTGTACAGGAACCCGTGCGCGAAAATGCGCTTGGGCAGCGCGATTTCGGCCGACATCAGGAACGCGGGCCAGTAGATGGCGTGGAAGCGAGTGATGTCCTTGCCGATGATGTGCACGTCGGCGGGCCAGAACTTCCGGAAACGCTCGGACTCGACGTCCGGGAAGCCCGCGCCGGTGAGGTAGTTGGTGAGCGCGTCCATCCACACGTACATCACGTGCGCCGGATCGCCGGGCACCGGAACGCCCCAGTCGAAGGTGGTGCGCGAGATGGACAGATCCTTCAGGCCCGACTTCACGTACGAGACGATCTCGTTGCGGCGGGTCGCGGGCGCGAGGAACTCGGGGTCCTTCTCGAACAGCTCGAGCAGCCGGTCCTGGTACTTGGACAACCGGAAGAAGTAGTTCGACTCCTCGGTCCACTCGACCGGGGTCCGGGTCTCGGTGGACACGCGCGTGCCGTCGTCGAGGACGGTGGTCTCGTCCTCGGCGTAGAACGCCTCGTCGCGCACGGAGTACCAGCCGGCGTAGGTGTCGAGGTAGATGTCGCCGTTGGCGGCGATCTTCTCCCAGAGCGCGATGGACGCGGCGTGGTGATCGGCGTCGGTGGTGCGAATGAACCGGTCGTAGGAGACGTCGAGGGCCTTGTCCAGGCGTTCGAAGACGTCGGAGTTGCGCGCGGCGTACTCCTGCTCCGGAACGCCGGCGGCCTTCGCGGCCTGCTGCACCTTCTGCCCGTGCTCGTCGGTGCCGGTCATGAAGAACACATCGAAACCGTCCAGCCGCTTGAAGCGGGCCAGGGCATCGGTGGAGATGTATTCGTAGGCGTGACCCATGTGCGGTGCACCGTTCGGGTACGCAATGGCCGTGGTCACGTAGAAGGCGGGGCGGTCGGATGCACTCATGGTGGTGACTACTCTAATCTGCGTGCCTTCAGCCACTCGCGTGAATATCCCCGTCGCAGGTGTCGACCATGCGTAACACCCGACCGGCCCCCGAACCGCCGGAGCCGCTGTTCCCGCTCATCGACGCGCATACGCATTTGGACGCGTGCGGTGCGACCGACGCGGAATCGGTTGCCGCGATTGTGGATCGGGCCGAAGCCGCGGGTGTGCGCGAAGTGGTCACCATCGCCGACGATCTCGACGCCGCGCGCTTCGCGGTCCGGGCGGCGAATTGGGACAGGCGGGTATACGCGGCCGTCGCGCTGCATCCGACCCGGGCGAACGCGCTGGACGAGGCGGCCAAGACCGAGCTCGAAGCCCTGGCCGCCGACCCGCGGGTGGTCGCGGTGGGGGAGACCGGGCTCGATTACTACTGGCCGGGCAAGCTCGACGGGTGCGCGGATGTCGAGACGCAGGTCGAGGGTTTCCGCTGGCACATCGATCTCGCCAAGCGGCTGGGCAAACCGCTCATGATCCACAATCGCGAAGCCGATCATGATTTGCTCACCGTGCTGCTGGACGAGGGCGCGCCGGAGACGGTGATCTTCCACTGTTTCTCCTCCGACGCCAATATGGCCATGGCGTGCGTGGACGAGGGGTACGTGCTGAGTTTCTCCGGCACGGTGAGTTTCAAGAACGCCCACGAATTGCGGGAAGCGGCGAAAGTCGTTCCGGACGACCAGATTCTGGTGGAAACGGACGCGCCCTTTCTGACCCCGCATCCGTTCCGCGGCGCACCGAACGAGTCGTACATGCTGCCGTACACCGTGCGCGCGCTCGCGGAGATCCGCGAACAGGATCCGTTGACGCTGGCCAAGATCACGACCGCCAATGCGAGGCGGGTTTACGGCATCTGACCGCCCGATTCGCGAGGTGTGGCGTCGCTCACTATGATTGGGCCGCGCCGTGACCCACCTGCGGCGCTATACGACTTCGTAATATTCGCAACCGCGGGTCACCCCGTTTCCATTGTCAATTTCCGATGCCCTCGTTATCGTACTGTGACCATGCCGAGACTATCGATGAAGCCACTGACGAAGATCAATTCGTCGCGATCGCCGCTGCTGTACGGCGCTATCGCGGCGATGCTCGTCACGCTCATCGTCGGTGCGGGCGTGGCGATCGTGAACAAGAAGACGGTCACCGTGGTGGTCGACGGGCTGACCATCACCCAGCACACCATGTACGGCGACGTGCGCGGCGTGCTCAAGGACGCGGGCTACGGGATCGGCGGTCGTGACGACGTATCCCCTTCCGCCGGTGCGAAAGTCAGCGACGGCGGGACCATCACGCTGAATCGCGCGCGCGAGGTCGCCATGATCGTGGACGGCCGGCCGTCCAAGGCGTGGACCACCGCGCTCACCGTGGCCGAGGCCATCGTGAAGCTGAATCTGCCGGGCGACGTGTACACCTCGCCCGCGCGGCCGTCGCCGCTGCCGCTCGAGGGCGCGTCGCTGCTGATCACCAATCCGCGCACGGTGGAACTGGCCGACAACGGCGGCGCACCCGGTCTCGTGCGCCTGGCCGCGCCGACGGTCGGGAAGCTGCTCGAGGAGCAGGGCCGTCCGCTCGCGAATCAGGATTCGGTGGTGCCGGGCGCGGACACCGCGCTCACCGACGGCATGAAGATCGTCGTCACCCGCAAGTACGTCGAAAAGCGCACCGAGCGCTTGCCTTTGGAGCCCGAAGAGAACGTCATCGAGGATCCCTCGCTCAACCAGAGCCGAACGGTCGTGGAGAACCCGGGCGTACCCGGCACCCAGGACGTGACTTTCGCGGTCTCGATCGTGAACGGCCATGAGGCGGCCAAGGATCCGGTGACCCACACCGTCATCGTCGCCGCCGCGCCCAAGACCGTCCGCAAGGGCACCAAGCCCGGCACCGAGGTCCCCGAGGTCCGGGACGGGCACACCTGGGACGCCCTGGCCAAGTGCGAGTCCAACGGCAACTGGGCGATCAACACCGGCAACGGCTACTACGGCGGCATCCAGTTCGACGCCAGTACCTGGGCCCGCCAGGGCGGGCTCCGCTATGCCCCCCGCGCCGACCTCGCGACCCGCGAGGAACAGATCGCGATCGCCGAGGTCACCCGCGCCCGTCAGGGCTGGGGCGCGTGGCCGGCCTGCACCAGCCGCCTCGGCATCAGCTGAGGGTGGTTCGACTCTCGGAACTCTCAGGGGCTCCGCCCCTGAAACCCCAACGGCCGAGTGCCCCGGGCCGGTGACCGGTCTCCGTCGGGGCTCGGGCCCGTGGGGGTTCGGGGGCCGTGCCCCCGAACCTGTTCCCTCGCAGGGGTTGTAAGGGCGGCCCCCCTTACATCAGTGCCCCACCGTCCACGCGGATCTCCGTGCCGGTGATGTAGCGGCCGTCATCGGACGCCACCATCGCCACCGCGCCCGCCACATCCTCGGGCTTGCCGAGCATGCCGCCTTCGATCCAGCCGGGGAGGCGGGCGAGCAGGCTCCAGTCGGCGTCGGCGGGCAGGTCCAGGCCCGCGGTCAGGCCGGTGCCGATTCCGCCGGGCACGATGTTCACCGCGCGCAGACCCTGTTTCACGTATTCCAGGGCGATGGCGTGGGTGAATGCGTTCACCCCGGCCTTGGAGGCGGCGTAGGCCGACATGTACGGCACCGAGCCGAACGCCGAGGTGGAGGAGAAGTTCACCACCACGCCGCGCTGGGTCTCGATGAGGTGCGGCAGGGCCTGCTGGGTCACCAGGAAGGTGCCGGTGAGATTCACCGCGAGCACCTTGTTCCAGACGTCCAGCGGCAGTTCGTGGGTGTGCCCGGCGCGCATGATGCCCGCCGCGTTCACCAGAACGTCCAGGCCGCCGAGGAATTCGACGGCCGCGCTCACGGTGGCGCTCACCGACTCCGGATCCGCGACGTCCAGGGTCAGGGTGTGCAGCCGCGCGCGCTGCTCCTCGGTGGCGGCCTCGATGGTGGTCTTCAGGCCCTCGTCGTTGATGTCCGCGGCGACCAGCTGTGCTCCCTCGGAGAGCAGGCGCAGGGCGATGCCCTGGCCGATGCCCGAACCGGCTCCGGTGACGAGTACTCGACGTCCGTCGTATCTACGCAACATGACGGGAAATTAGAACAAGTTTCACTTGGCGTCAATGGCGGGCGGTACCGATGACCGGTCGATTTGTCCCGAATTCGCGCGTGGTCGCCGATCATAGAGTTCTCTTAATCGCGTTATTCGTTTCGATGGCTAAGCTTTCCGGCGCGCGACACACGCGAGAGGGCCATCTGATGGAGGTTTCATGCGGTTGTTCGATTGGCGTACCCGAGTTGTCACCGCCGCGGTGGTGGTGGCGAGCGGCCTGCTCGCCCTGCCGATGGCCCCGGCACAGGCGGCCGACAGCGGCACGCTGATCGATGTCACCGCACAGGCTCCCGGCTGGCGCGGGCTCGCGCACGGCTACGCGGTGAACTACTGGACCGAACGCTCCAACGGCGCTCCCGTGCAGGCCAGCGGCGCGCTCATCCTGCCCGACGGCCCCGCCCCCGAGGGCGGCTGGCCGATCATGGCCTACGACCACGGCACCTCGGGCCTCGGCCCCAACTGCGGCGGCCAGAGCGACACGACCAGGGTCAAGCGCGCCAAGGAAGATCAGTTCCTGCAGTACCTGGTGTCCAAGGGCTTCGCCGTCGTCGCACCGGATTACCTGGGGCTCGGCGGTTTCGAGACCGGCCCGCACCCCTACCTCGAACTGCGCAGCGAGGCGACCGCCACCATCGATCTGGTGCAGGCCGCCCGCGCGGCGCGGCCCGAACTCTCGCGCACCTGGTCGGTGATCGGCTTCTCGCAGGGCGGGCACGCGGCGCTCGGCGCGGCGCACCTGCAGTCCACGCGCGCACCGGAATTGGACTTCCGCGGCACCATCGCCGTTGACCCCGCCTCGGATGTGGAGAAGTTCGTCCCGCTCGCCGGACCGTACGTGCCGGACATCCCGGGGGACAACGGCAACGCCGTGGACACCTTCATCGTCAGCATGCTCGTCGGCCTGCGCGAGACCCGGCCGGACCTGGATCTGGACAGCTACCTCACCCCGCGCGGGCGCGAGGTCTTCGACCAGGCGGGCAGCCTCTGCTTCATGGACATCATGAAGATCACCAACGGCCTCTCCATCGGCGATCTGCTGAACCGCCCGCTCACCGACCCGCGCTTCCGCGCGGCCATCACCGACTACATGGCGGTGCCGGTGAACGGCTACGACGAGCCGATCCTGCTGCTGCTCAACCTCACCGACGTCACCGTGCCGTCCCCGCTGCACGTCGCCCTCGCCGGCCAGTTCGCCGCCAACGGCGTCGACTTCACCACCGTGACCGGCACCGGCAGCCACACCGAACTCAATCCGCCGATGTGGGCCGCGATCGACGCCTTCATCGCCCGCGTGCTCGCCACCCCGACCCAAGCCTGACGCGCGGGATGACCCGCCGCGGCCGGTGCAGCGACCGGCCGCGCGCGATCCCGGATCGTCGCGGTCCCGCGCCGCCGCGACGGCCGTGCAGCGTCCCGGCCGTTCCCGCGCCGGGGTGTCGGGGCGGTGACCGGGGGCAGGTTGATAGGTTTCCCAGGGTGTCCGAACCAGAGAACGCCGGTCGAGGAGAAGCCGCCCTGCTGGGGCCCGCCGAAGTGCGGGTGCTCGCGGAGCGATTCGGGGTGCGCCCGACCAAGCAGCTCGGACAGAACTTCGTGCACGACGCAAACACCGTGCGGCGCATCGTCGCGGCGGGCAGCGTCGGCCGCGACGACGTGGTGCTCGAGGTCGGCCCCGGCCTCGGCTCGCTGACCCTGGGCCTGCTCGACGCGGCCGACCGGGTCATCGCCGTGGAGATCGACCCGAACCTGGCCGAGCATCTGCCGCAGACCGTGAAGGACCGCGCGCCGACCCTGGCCGACCGGCTCACCGTCGTGCAGGCCGACGCGCTGCGGGTTCAGGCCGCCGACCTGCCCGCCGCCCCCACCGCCCTGGTCGCGAACCTGCCCTACAACGTCGCGGTGCCGGTGCTGCTGCACCTGCTCGCCGAATTACCCAGCATCCGAACCACCCTCGTCATGGTGCAGCTCGAGGTCGCGGACCGGCTCGCCGCGGTACCCGGCGGCCGTATCTACGGCGTGCCGAGCGTGAAAGCCGGATTCTTCGGCACCGTGAAGCGCGCGGGAACCGTTGGCCGCCAGATCTTCTGGCCGGTCCCGCAGGTCGAATCCGGCCTGGTGCGCATCGACCGCTACACCGAATCCCCCTGGCCCATGGACGAAATCCATCGCAAACGCGTCTACGAGGTCGTCGACGCCGCCTTCGCCCAGCGCCGCAAAACCCTGCGCGCCGCCCTGGCCGGCTGGGCCGGTTCCCCGGTCGAGGCCGAAAGGCGCCTGGTGGCAGCGGGAATCGCGCCGACGGCCCGCGGCGAGACCCTGGACACCGCGGCCTTCGTCCGCCTGGCCCAGCAGGCTCCCACGGAGTGACGCTCGGGCGATCGCGCAATCGCGCGCTCGCCGTGGCGTTCCGGCGGACAAACCGGCCGGGGAAGTACCTGTCGTACCGCCCCGGCGGCGCGGGCGGATGGCCCGCGCGACATGTCAGACGGTGACCTTCAGGCTGTCGATGGTGGCCGGGTCGATGCCCGGACCGTCGGCGCGGGCGGTGAAGGTGGACTGCACCAGGTATTCGTAGGTGCCCACGGCCACCAGCACATAGCGGGTGTGCACCCACAGGGTGAGCGCCTCGACCGCGTAGGTGCCGGAGACCGAAGCCGACGGATACCCCTGGTAGTCACCGATTTCCGCGCCCGTCTCCTGCCACTGCGGCAGCTGGCGGGCATCGGAGAAGGAGCATTCGAGCAGCTCGGCGGCGTTGACCGGCTTGGAGAGCCGGCCCAGCAGCAGCACCGCGTTGTCGGCCCAGCCGTCCTCCGGCGGCAGCGTCCACACCCCGTACGCGCCCGGGAACATGGCGGTGTCGACGGTGAGCCAGTCCTCGGGCACCGAGATCGAAATCTCCGGCGCCCCGGCCTCTCCCACCGCCACCGGGGTGATCTGAACATCCCCGCCGACCAAATACTCGGCAATCGTCGTCACGAAACGCGCTCCTCGGCATCACGGGCGAGGCGGTCCCCACCGCGGTCGCAGCCATTGAACACCAGCACACCCGCGGGTGACCAGCCACCCGCGTAATCCGGTCGCCCCGCCGGCCGCTCGCGCCGGAACCGCGCGGCCGCCGCTCGACGGCATCGAGATCCGCCCATCGCGTGGGTCGCCGCCCGATGACCCCGGTGGCGGTGCGCCCTACCGACTCTCGTGCCGTGCTTGCGGTCAGCCGCTCCGCTCGGCCGGCCCCTCCCGGGAGCGCGCCCGCGTGCGGTCGGGCGGGCGCATGCGAAAGGGCCGTTCGGATCATCCGATCCGAACGGCCCCGTGCGGTAGGCGATCTCGGCCGCCGCCCAACCGGGCTCAGCCCTTGAAGCGGCGCAGCCGCAGACTGTTGCTGACCACGAACACGCTGGACAGCGCCATGGCGGCGCCGGCGAGCATGGGATTCAGCAGGCCCGCCGCGGCCAGCGGAATCGCCGCCACGTTGTAGCCGAAGGCCCAGAACAGGTTGCCCTTGATCGTGCGCAGGGTGGCCCGGGACAGCTTGATGGCGGTGGGCACCGAGCGCAGATCGTCGCGCACCAGCGTGAGATCGGCGGCCTGGATGGCCACGTCGGTGCCGGTGCCCATGGCCAGGCCCAGATCGGCCTGGGCCAGCGCGGCCGCGTCGTTGACGCCGTCGCCGACCATGGCGACCACCTTGCCCTGCTCCTGCAACCGCTTGACCACGTCGAGCTTGTCGCTGGGCAGCACCTCGGCGATGACCTCGTCGATGCCGACCTGATCGGCGACCGTCCGCGCGGTCGCGGCGTTGTCGCCGGTCAGCAGGACCGGGGTGAGCCCGAGCTCCCGCATCTCCGAGATCGCCTGCGCGCTGGTGGGTTTGACGGCGTCGGCGATGACGAGCACGCCGCGCGCCGTTCCGTCCCACGCCACCACGATGGCGGTCTTGCCCTGCTGTTCGGCCTCGGTCTTGGCCGCGGCCAAGTCGTCCGGGAGCGCGATGGACCAGTCCGTGAGCAACTCGGTGCGCCCGATGACGACCGCGCGCTCACCGACCAGACCCTGCACGCCCTTGCCACCGTGGCTGACGAACTGCTCGACCGGTTCGAGCGTGAGCCCGCGCTCGGCCGCACCGCTCACCACGGCCTTGGCCACCGGGTGTTCGGAGCCGTGCTCCACCGCGGCCGCGACCGCCAGCAGTTCCGCCGCGTCCACGCCGCCGGCCGTGATCACCCGATCCAGCGACATGCGCCCGGTGGTGACGGTGCCGGTCTTGTCCAGCACCACGGTGTCGATGCGCCGCGTCGACTCCAGCACCTGCGGACCCTTGATCAGAATCCCCAGCTGCGCACCGCGACCCGTGCCGACCAGCAGCGCGGTCGGGGTGGCCAGGCCCAGGGCGCACGGGCAGGCGATGATCAGCACCGCCACCGCCGCGCCGAACGCCGTCGAGACCGCCGCTCCGGTGCCGAGCCAGAAACCCAGGGCGGCAACGGAAATCCCGATGACGATGGGCACGAACACCCCGGCCACCCGATCGGCGAGCCGCTGCACCGGGGCCTTGCCGTTCTGCGCGTCCTCCACCAGCGACGCCATCTGCGCCAGCTGGGTGTCGGACCCGACCCGGGTGGCGCGCACGGTCAGCAGACCGCCCGCGTTCACCGTCGCGCCCACGACCTGATCGCCGGGCCCGACCTCGACCGGCACCGATTCGCCGGTCAGCATGCTCATGTCGAGCGCCGAACTGCCGTGCACGACAACGCCGTCGGTGGCCACCTTCTCGCCCGGGCGCACCCGGAACTCGGCGCCGACGCGGAGTTCGCCGACCGGGATGCGGACCTCGACGCCGTCGCGCAGCACCGCCACATCCTTGGCGCCGAGTTCGAGCAGCGCCCGCAACGCCGAGCCGGCCTTCTCCTTGGATCTGGTCTCGAAGTAGCGGCCCGCCAGGATCGCGGTGATCAGCGTCGCCGCGACCTCGAAGTACAGCGCCGAGGACGAGTCGCCGCGCGCGATGGTCAGGGTGAAGGGGTGCTTCATGCCCGCCATGCCGGCGTCGCCGAAGAACAGCGCGTACACCGACCACCCGAAGGCGGCCGCGGTGCCCAGCGAGATGAGCGTATCCATGGTCGCCGCACCGTGTTTGGCGTTGACCCAGGCCGCGCGGTGGAACTGCGCCCCGCCCCACACCACGATGGGCGCGGTCAGGGTCAGCGAAAGCCACTGCCAATTGGTGAATTGCAGCGCCGGGATCATGGCCATGGCGACTACGGGAACGGCCAGCGCCAGGCTCACCAGTAGCCGATGACGCAGCTGCTGGGTCGCGCTCGGCGCCGAGTCACCCTCCGGAGTAACCGTTTTCACCGGTTCGGGGCTGTGGACCGCGGCGGTGTAGCCGGTGTCCTCGACCTTGGCGATGAGGTCGCCGGCGGTCACCGAATCCGGGAAGCTGACCTTCGCCTTCTCGGTGGCGTAGTTGACCGTCGCGGTGACGCCGTCGATTCTGTTGAGCTTCTTCTCGATTCGGGACGCGCAGGAGGCGCAGGTCATGCCACCGATCTCGAGTTCGATCGACCGTGCTGGTGCCGGTGCGCTCATCAGTGACCTCCTCCGTGTTGCGCGGGCCCACCCGTGGTGGATGCGGCCGGTGCCGTCTCATCGGTGAACTCGGCGGTGTGCACCGAGCCGTTGTGCGAGAAATCCAGGTACAGACGGTATTTCCCGTCGCTGGGCGCCTGGGCGTGGAACGACACGTCCGGTCCCGGCGGGGTCTTGCCGACCTCGCCCTGCGGATGCACGTGCAGGTAGGCGAGATCGCTCGCTCGCAGCGCGACCAGGTGCGCGTACGCGCCCAGGTACGGCTGCAGATCGGTGACCGGCTTGCCGTCGCGGCTGATGGCGAACTTCAGTTCGCTGCCCGCGGTCGTCAGATCACCGGTGAGGGTGACCCGGTAGCCGTCGACCGTCGCGGTCTTGGATACGGGCGGCAGCGGCACCGCTGCCGCGTCCCCGGCGACGTTCACGGTCCGGCTCAGCACGAGCTCGCCGGGACCGCCGGCGGGGGAGAAGTCGGCGAAGACGCGGTAGGCGCCCGGCTCGGCCCACTTCCAGTCCAGGGACCAGGTGCCGTCGCCGGCGAGTTTCGGGTGTACGTGCCGGTACTGGGTGGCGTCCGAGCGCACCACGATCAGATGCAGTTTCTGCTCGTGCAGCGTGTCGAACTCGGTCACCGTGCCCTGCGGCCCGTCGACCCGGAAGCTCAGCGCGCCCGGCTGATTCGGGGTGGTGGGCGCGGCGATCTCGCTCAGCGTGTAGCCGGATTCGCTCTGCCGCAACCCGTTCGCCGCGTCGCTCTCGCCGGAGCCGGACCCGGTCGGATCGCCGACCAGGGCGCCGATGCCGAGCGCCGCGCCGAACAGGACGACCAGTCCGGCGCCGAAGGCCGCGAACTTGAGGCGATCGTTCATTTAGACCGCCACCTCGTAGCCCGCTTCGTCGACGGCCGCCACGATGTCGGCGTCGGCGACCGGCGCGGCCGACTCGACCTGCACCCGGCCACTGGCCAGGTCGACATCGACGCTGGTCACACCATCGATCTTGCCGATCTCCTTCTTGACCGACCCGACGCAGTGGCCGCAGGTCATGCCGGTGACGGTGTAGGTGCTGGTGGCCATGATTCGACTCCTCGGCTCGCGCTTCATACGGTGTGGGGGTATCCCCGACACCGAAAACATACCCCCCATGGGTACCTGGCGCAAGTGCCTCGAGGTCGCGGTCTCAGCCCCCGGCGGCCGGCTCGTCCCAGGCCCGCAGGGCCAACTCGGCCACGGTCAGCAGTTCCGCGCGGTCCGCGCCGTCGCGCGCGGACTGGGACATGCCCTGCATGACCGTGCCGACATAGCGTGCCAGCGCGGCCGCGTTCGTCTGCGCGGGGAGTGTCCCGGCCGCCATGTCGGCGCGAATGCGCTGCTCGAAGGCGTCGACGTTGGCGTTGCGCATGCGCTCGAGCCGGGCGGCGACCTCGGCGTTGGTCGTGTTGATCCCGGCGCTGATCACCATGCATCCGCCCGGCTGTCCCGGGGTCGTGTATTCGATCGCGGCCTCGCGCAGGGTCCGGGCGACCGCGGCCCGGGCCGTCGGCTCCTCGGCCAGGGCGCGCGCGGCGAACCCGCCGTAGCGCGCGCCGTACGCGGTGACCGTCTCGTCGAAGAGTTGTTTCTTGTCGCCGAACGCGGCGTACAGGCTCGGCGCGCCGATGCCGAGCTCGCCGGTGAGGTCGCTGATCGAGGTGGCCTCGTACCCCTGCCGCCAGAACAGGCGTAAAGCCTTGTCCAGGGCGGCATCTCGATCGAAGGAGCGGGGGCGTCCCCGGGTGGGCGGTGCCATGGAAACTATTCTATAGCGCTCACTAAATAATGTGCTACGGTCCCTTTCTGTAACGATCGATAGAGAAAGGGATGGGGCGACATGAGCGCACTCACCGGCAAGACGGCACTGGTCACCGGCGGCGGACGCGGCATCGGCCGGGCCATCGCGTTGCGCCTCGGCCGCGACGGCGCCCGCGTGGCGGTGCACTACAACAGCAACGCCGACGCGGCCAAGGACACCGTCGCGGCCATCGAGGCGGCCGGGGGCACGGCCTTCGCCATCGCGACCCCGCTCGGGGTGCCCGGCGACGCGCACGCGCTGTGGACCGCCTTCGACGCGCACGCCGACGGGCTCGACATCCTGGTCAACAACGCGGGCACCGACGGCATCCGCGAACCCATCGGCGGCACCGACGAGCAATCCTTCGACCGGGTATTCGCCGTCAACACCAAATCACCGTTCTTCGTCACCAAGCTCGGCCTGGACCGGCTGCGGGACGGCGGGCGCATCGTCAACGTCTCCACCGGCCTGACCAGGGGCGCACACCTGCCCGAACTGATCGCCTACACCATGACCAAGGCCGCCATCGACGCGCTGACCGGCACGCTGGCCAAGCAACTCGGCGCGCGCGGCATCACCGTCAACGCCGTCGCGCCCGGCGCGGTCGACACCGATATGAACGCCAGCTGGCTGCGCACCCCCGAGGGCCACGCCGCCACCGCCGCGCGCTCGCCGCTCAACCGGGTGGCCCAGCCCGCCGAGATCGCCGATATCGTCGGCTTTCTCGCCTCGCACGACGCGCGCTGGGTGACCGGGCAGTGGATAGACGCCACCGGCGGCGCACTCCTGTGACGGCGCAGCGACATTCGGGTGCGGAGTTCGTCGGAGCCCCGACGTCCCGGTGAACTTCGGTGAACTCCGCACCCTGCGCGCACCCGGACCCGGTTTCCCCGATTAGGCTGAGAGTGTGCTGTCTGTCGTTCCCCGTCCCGTCGTCGTGCGCGCGCCCTCGAAGGTGAATCTGCACCTCGGGGTGGGCGACCTCCGTCCCGACGGATACCACGACCTCACCACGGTCTTCCAAGCTCTTTCGCTCAGTGACGATCTGGAGATCGCCCCGGCCTCCGCCCTCGCGGTGACGGTGAGCGGCGAAGGCGCCGACCAGGTGCCCACCGATCAGGGCAACCTGGTGTGGAAGGCCGCCGTGCGACTGGCCGATCTGGGCGAGCGCGCGCCGCTGGTGGAAATGGCCATCGCCAAAGGCATTCCGGTCGCGGGCGGCATGGCCGGCGGCAGCGCCGACGCCGCCGCCGCGCTGCTCGGGCTGAACGAGCTCTGGGAGCTCGGCCTGGTCCGCACCGAATTGTTCGACATCGCAGCCGAACTCGGCAGCGACGTGCCCTTCGCCCTGCACGGCGGCACCGCGCTGGGCCGCGGCCGCGGTGAGGAACTGCTACCGGTGCTGTGCCGCAATACCTTCCACTGGGTGCTGGCGCTGGCCAAGGGCGGGCTCTCCACCCCGGCGGTCTTCCACGAGCTCGATCGACTGCGCGCGGCCGGTGATCCGCCCCGCCTGGACAGCCCGCAGGCGCTGCTGCAGGCGCTGGCCTCGGGCGATCCGCGCCAGCTCGCCCCGCTCCTCGGCAACGACCTGCAGGCCGCGGCGCTCTCGCTGAAGCCCGAACTCCGGCGGACCCTGCGCGCGGGAGTGTCCGCGGGCGCGCTGGCCGGCATCGTGTCCGGGTCCGGCCCCACCTGCGCCTTCCTGTGCGAGAACGAGGAGGCCGCCGTGGAGGTTGCCGCCGAACTCTCCGGCGCGGGTGTGTGCCGTAGCGTGCGCACCGCGTACGGCCCGGTTCCCGGCGCCCGCATTCTCAGCGGCTCCCTGAACGCACCCGGGCGCTGAACCTCACTGCCGGACAGCCCGCGAGGCCGAACCGATAGGGTTGGGGCAGGCAAGCGGCCCCGTGATCCGGCGACAACCGATCTCGTGAGGTCGGGGTAACTCGCCGGGTACGCCCCAGAATGGTCAACGCGCTTGACCGCCGGCACGCATGCAGGAAAATCGACGGCTCTCACCCGTGCGCAGAAGTGGCGGGGAGGCGGAGGAGTGTCATGTCCAACCTCATCAACCTGGAACAGGTCTCGAAGAGCTTCGGGATCACCCCGCTGCTGGACAACGTCTCGCTCGGGGTGCACGCCGGGGAACGGATCGGGGTGGTGGGCCTCAACGGCGGCGGCAAGACGACGCTGCTGGAGGTGCTGACCGGGCTCGAGGAGCCCGACAGTGGACGAGTCAGCCGGGTCGGCGGCCTCCGCATCGCCGTGGTCACCCAGCGCGGGGTGCTGCCCGAGGGCGCGACTGTCGGCGAGGTGGTGCTGGCGGGTCTGGCCCAGGATCAGATGACCGACGGCGTCGCCGAGCACGAGTGGGCCTCGAACACCCGCATCCGGTCCGTGGTCGAAGGCATCGGCATCGCGGATCTGGGCATGGACACGCTGGTCTCGAACCTCTCCGGCGGCGAGCGACGCCGCACCGCCCTGGCCGCGGCACTGGTTCGCGACCTGGATCTGCTGGTGCTGGACGAGCCCACCAACCACCTCGACGTCGAGGGCGTGCAGTGGCTGGCCGAGCACCTGGTGGCCCGCCGTAGCGCGCTGGTGGTCGTGACCCACGATCGCTGGTTCCTGGATACCGTGGCCACCCGCACCTGGGAGGTGCAGGGCGGCAGGGTCGAGACCTACGAGGGCGGTTACAACGACTGGATCTTCGCTCGCGCCGAGCGCACCCGCCAGGCCGACGCCAGCGAGGCCCGCCGCCAGAACCTGGCGCGCAAGGAACTGGCCTGGCTGCGCCGCGGCGCCCCGGCCCGGACCTCCAAGCCGCGCTACCGCATCGAGGCCGCCGAGGCGCTGATCGCCAATGTGCCCGCGCCGCGCGACAAGGTCGAGCTGGCCTCGTTCGCGCGGAAGCGCCTGGGCCGCGTGGTGATCGAACTCGAGGACGCCACCCTGGCCACGCCCGACGGCCGGGAACTGGTGCAGGACCTGACCTGGCGGCTCGCCCCGGGCGAGCGCGTGGGTCTGGTCGGGGTCAACGGCTCCGGCAAGACGACGCTGCTGCGCGCGCTGGCGGGGGAGCAGCCGTTGAAGAACGGCAAGCGCATTCAGGGCCAGACGGTCAAGATCGGCTGGCTGCGCCAGGAACTCGACGACCTGCCGCTGGATATGCGCGCGCTGGAAGCGGTTCAGGACGTCGCCATGCGAACCATGCTCGGCGACAAGGAGATCACCGCCAGCCAGCTCGCCGAGCGGCTCGGCTTCAGTCCCGCCAAGCAGCGCACGCCGGTCGGTGACCTGTCCGGTGGCGAACGCCGCCGCCTGCAACTGACGCGCATCCTGATGGCCGAACCCAACGTGCTGCTGCTGGACGAGCCGACCAACGACCTGGACATCGACACCCTGCAGCAGCTCGAGGATCTGCTCGACGGCTGGCCCGGCACCATGGTCGTCATCTCGCACGACCGCTACCTGGTCGAGCGCGTCTGCGACACCACCTGGGCGCTGTTCGGCGACGGCAAGCTCACCAATCTGCCGGGCGGCATCACCGAGTATCTGACGAAGCGCGCCGCGATGGCCGCCGCCAAGTCGGGCGTCTCCGCCGGCACGGCCGCCGCGAGTTCCGGTGCGTCCGGCACGGATTCGGCGACCTACCGCGCCGCCCGCAAGGAGCTCTCCAAGCTGGAGCGGTCCATCGCCAAGCTCGACGAACGCGAGGGCAAGCTGCACACCGCGCTCGCCGACGCCGCCACCGACCCGGACAAGCTGATCAGCCTCGGCACCGAGCTGAAGCAGGTGCAGGCCGAGAAGGAAGCGGCCGAAGAGCGCTGGATGGAATTGGCCGAACTGGCCGAGAGCTGAGGCGGGCCGGGGCCGACACCCGGCCGCGGTCGGTACCCCGCAACGCCGAACGCCGCCCTGCCGGGGGGGCGTTCGCTGCGTTCGAGAAGGCTGGTCAGCCGTGCTGTTCCAGCGCGGTCCGATCCAGGGCCGGAACCGGCAGGCAGGTGCGCACGAAGCCCGCGCCGAACGAGGTCAGTTCGATCGTCCGGTACAGCACCTTGGTGCCGAATCCGGCGCGCTTGAGCATTTTCCGGACCTCGGGCAGCGCTTCGAGCAGCTGATACCGATTGGGATTGCCGAGCGGTTCGCGCGCGATGTCGATCAGCCCGAGCCGGTCGAGATTGGTCAGGTACTCCTGCACCCGGTTGGGGTAGCGCAGCGCGGCGTCGTCGCCCAGGAGATTGAATTCGCCGCCGGATCCGGTGCGGCCGGTGCGGACCACCAGGATCGGCTGCGGGCCGTCGAGATAGAGGAATCGAATGATGCGGGCCTCGTCGGGGGCCAGCTCGCCCAGGATCCTGGCGTAGGCGGGGTGGTGGCGGGACTCGTCCTCGGCGTGGAAATCGGCCGAGCGTCTGAGCAATTCGGCGCCGCGGGCGCGCAGGACGGTGGCGGGGGCGATCTCGGGAGTGATCTCGGCGGCTCGAGGCACGGGCACCCCGAGCGCCTGTCTGACCGAATGTCTCACCTGCGCATGGGCTTCGGAGAGGATGTCGCGCGGCGGCTGACCGGCGATGCTGCCGCGCAGCACGACCGAGGTGACCCCGAGCGCGGTGCTCAGGCCCCACGCACCGGCCTCCACCGCGGCGGTCACCGCCACGCGCACCACGCCCGTCGCGGTGCGCACCGGTCCGGCAGCGGGCTCGCGCGCCGGCACCGGTACCGGCAGCGGCGCGTTCCGGCGCACCAGCAGCTCGGTGGAGGTATCCGCGGGTTCCGCGTCGCCCGAGTCGGATTCGGTCATATCCATGTGGTAGCCACTCCTGTTCCGAAGATCAGGAGGTGAGCGTAACCGGCGAGCAGCCCCAGCGCGCCGCCATGGACAAACAAGAGCCATTCATCTTGTTTGATGGCCGATCGCAGCATGTCGACGAACTCCGGCGGGGCCAGCGCCGACATTTGTTTGGCGATGTAGTCCTGGACCTGTTTGCCCTGCTGCACATTGAACGCCGGGTCCGCGAAGGCGATGGGCGCGATGTTCATCGCCTCGGAGGTGAAGCTGTCCTGCAGCGAGTCGTATTCGCGACTGCCCAGCATGAACTTGACCGCACCGCGCGCGGGGCCGAGCGCCCGGTCCGCGGCCGGTTTGAGGGTGTCTTGCAGCATCTGCATCGTGCGGTCCGAGCGCGGGCCGTTGAGCAGTTCGTCGCCGATGTTCGCGACGGTCATGACCTGGCTGGCGACCATCTCCGCGTAGCCCTCGGTGATCTCGGGCTGCCGCTTGATGAGCAGGCCCTGCCGCCACGGGCACCACCACTTCGGATACGCGGGAGCGAAGATCATGTTGATGCCGACCCAGTTGACCACCCAGCCGATGACGATGCCGCCGACCGGCAGCACCACCAGGGCCGACCAGCCGGTCCAGTGCAGGACGCCGACCAGCAGCAGGCCCATGGGCGCGCCGAAGTAGAAGCCGAAGTTCTGCATGAAGCGCAGTTCCTTGGCCCCCAGCACCTGGAAAAGGCTGTTGAGGAGTTGCGGCCGCGCTTGGAAGTAGCGAATGACCATCTGCTTGACGTCCAGCAGTTGATCGATGTTGTTGCCGAGTTCGTCGGTGAGTTCGCGCAGAATATCGGGCAACTGTTCGCGAACTCGGTTGTGGACCATGTCCCGAATACCGCTCGGGAGGTTGTACCAGAGTTGCGGATGTTCGCGTCGCAGGATGTCCTCTACGATGTCGCGAATCTGAGTTTCCGCTATTTCAGTCAAGTGTTCAGCAAGCTTGTCGGGTTCGAGTTCGCGATAGAAATCCGCGACACTCCCGAGTTTCGCCAAACCTTTATCAACGGCAATGCTCGCCATCTTGTCCGCGCGGGACGGGACGATCCCCTGCCAACCCATCCGCCCGTCGTACTGCAGCAACGGCAGCACCTGAATCCGCTTGGGCAGGTAGGGAAACAGCGCCGCCAACCCCGGCAGCCGGAACCCGTGAAACCGGATCGGCTTGAACAGCATGAGCACGCCGGTCCAGTTGGTGATGTACCCGATGACCCCTGTGAACAACGGAATCGTGAGCAGTTCCAACAATATTGTCGGGTGCACTCCGAAGACACTCTCTAACAAGTTCACCCTCCTGCCGACCCGCACCCGGAACCGCCGCCGGCGTACGCACCCCTCGGCGCCTCGGACCTTACTGTGAATTCAGGAAGCGAGTCCAGCGTGGCGCTGTCTGAGTCGGAGATCTCGGTCACACTGGGCTGTCCCGATGTCCCTGTACTTCGGCGTGGGCACAACAATGGCGGGAGCCACATCCATATCCTCTGCGGTACGGGGGTGTCAGGGGTCATGCTCAGCGCGTGTAGCCGTCCTCGCACCGGGTAGCCTTCGGGTGGCTTGTCCGGGTCAAGATTGTCCGGTTCGAGGTGCTCGGGGGTCGGGCGGCGGCAATAATCTGTGGACGGTTAGTTCACCTGGCGATATTCGGAGATGGACGTGGCAGACGATAGGACCGGCCAGGACGTGGTCCGCCCGGGTTCGCGCGCCGTGGAACGCAGCTCGGATGTGGAGCAGCGGCAGATCAGCAATGAGGCGCGCCTCATCCGAGGGGCCTTCCGGGCCGCCGGGCTCGCGGTCGGCACCGCCGTGCGCGGGACCGAGTGGGCGGTCGGCACCAGTGTCGAGATCACCAAGCAATTGACTCAGGCGGCGCTGGACGGCGATTCGTCGGCCGATATCGCCGAGCGCACGGGGGCGGCGCTGCGTTCGATCGCCAGAAGCGCGCTCGGGGTCACCGAGGGTTCGGTCCGCGAGATCGTCAGTTACGTGCCGACCCCGGTCGGCGGGCCGAGTCATCCCCAGCCCACCCTGAACGGGAGCAACGGCCTGGTCCGCTCGGCCTCGGGTGCGGACCTGCGCCGGCGCGGCGACGCGCTGCTCGCGCGCTCGGCCGACGTGTACTTCACCGAGGATGTGCATCCGGCCTACGACCGGATCCTGGATCAGCTCGCCCCGGACGAAGCGCGCATCCTGCGTTTCATGGCCCTGAACGGCCCGCAGCCCTCGGTGGACGTGCGCACCAACCGGCCGCTGGGCATCGGCTCGGAGCTGGTGCAGGGCGATCTGACCTCGGTGCCGGAGCAGGCGGGCGTGCGCTACCCCGATCGCGCCCGGCACTACCTGATCAACCTCAGCCGGCTCGGGCTCACCGCGACCTCCGACGATCCGGTGTTGCTCTCGCGCTACATGGTGCTCGAGGTGCAGCCGGTGGTGGAGTCCGCGCTCAAGAAGGCCGGCCGAGTTCCCAAGATCGTGCGAAAGAGCTTGCGCCTCACCGAGTTCGGCGAGGATTTCTGCACCACCTGCTTCACCATCAACAGCTGAGGGCGCTCGCGCCCCGGCGCGATCCGGGGCGCGAGCGTGCGCGGCTTATAGCAATACGGTACAAATCTGCGCTAAATGGGGCGGTATCGCACATCCCTGATGGGATTGTGGGAGGCATGGATTCCGATGCGGTTGCCGCGATCAGCCGGCTGAAGTTCCGGTATCTGCGTGCCCTGGACACGAAATCGTGGGAGGAGTTCGCCGACACCATGATTCCGGAGGCGACCGCGACCTACAGCGAGTACCTCCAATTCGAATCGCGCGACGCGTTCCTGGCTTTCATGCGCAACACCCTGGGCCCGCACGTGATCACCGAACACCGCTGCGACCACCCGGAAATCGATATCGCCGGCGACAAGGCCACGGGCACCTGGTACCTCGCCGACACGGTCCTGATCCCCGGCCACAACATGCTGCTGCGCGGGGCGGCCTTCTACACCGACCAGTACGTCAAGTGCGATGACGGCAAATGGCGGATCGCCCACACCGGCTACGAGCGCACCTACGAGGTGGTCCTGTCCCTCTCGGACCTCCCGAGCCTGCGCCTGACCTCGAGCCGCTGGGGCCTGATCGCCCGCGACCCCGCCGACGCGCCCCGCACCGACCCCGAATCCACCGGCACGATGGGCTGATTCGCGGGGTGTGCCACCCGGCTCAGTCGGTGCCGGCGACCAGGTGCTCGAGGGTGAGCTTCGGGAACTCCTTGAGGATGTACTGCAACCGCCACTTGTCGCTGAACAGCGCCAGGATCGCACCGTCGGTGCGGGTGAAGACCTCGACCCCGCGCTGGCGATCGAGCTCGGCGGCCGACTCGGCGTCGGTGCGCCGCGCCAGGCCGTAGGGGAGGCCGTCGAGCTGGGTCTCGACGTTGAACTCGCTCTTCATGCGGGCCGTCACGACCTCGAACTGCATGGGTCCGACCGCCGCGAGCACGGGCGAGGCGTCGCCGCGCATGTCGTTGCGCAGCACCTGCACCACGCCCTCGGAGTCGAGCTGGTCGATGGCCTTGCGGAACTGCTTGTACTTGCCCGCGCTCTGGGCGCGCAGGGTCGCGAAATGCTCGGGCGCGAAGGACGGGATCGGCGGGAACTCCACCTTCTTGTCCACGAACAGCGTGTGCCCGGGCGCCAAGGCGGTGGCGTTGACCAGGCCGACCACGTCGCCCGGGTACGCGGTGTCGACGGTCGTGCGCTCGCGGCCGAAGACGGTGAGCGCGTACTTGGTGGCGAAGGGCCGCCCGGTCTGCGCGTGCGTCACGACCATGCCGCGCTCGAACTCGCCGGACACGATGCGCATGAACGCGAGCCGGTCGCGGTGCGCGGTGTCCATGCCGGCCTGCACCTTGAAGATGACGGCGCTGAACGGGTCGGTGATGTTGCGCGGTTCGCCCTTGACGTCGACGCGCGCGGCAGGCGCGGGAGCGAGCTCGATGAGCGTCTCGAGGATCTGGCGCACACCGAAATTCAGCATGGCCGAGCCGTAGATGACCGGTGAGGTGTGCCCGGCCAGGAACAGTTCCTGATCGTGGTCCTGCCCGGCGGCCGAGAGCAGTTCGCTCTCCTCGACCGCGGTCTCCCACACGTCGCCCTCGCGCTCGGCGGCCTGCTCGGGGGTGTAGCGCTCCTCGGGCGCGATGGTCGCGCCGCCCGCGGTGCGGGTGAAGTGGATGTATTCGGTCGGCGTGCCCTCGGCCCCGCGCCGCAGCAGCCCGCGGAAATCGCCGGCGATGCCGACCGGCAGGAACAGCGGGGTGGGGGTCAGGCCGATGCGATCGGTGATCTCGTCGAGCAGTTCCAGGGGCGCCTGGCCCGGCCGGTCCCATTTGTTGATGACGGTGATGACCGGGATTCCGCGGTCGCGGGCGACCTGAAAGAGCTTGAGCGTCTGCGGTTCCAGGCCCTTGGCGGCGTCGATGAGCATGACCGCGGCGTCGACCGCGGTGAGCACCCGGTAGGTGTCCTCGGAGAAGTCGGAGTGACCGGGGGTGTCGACCAGGTTGATGACGCAGTCGCCGTATTCGAACTGCAGCGCGGTGGAGCTGACGGAGATGCCGCGCGCCTTCTCCATTTCCATCCAGTCCGACACGGTGGACTTGCGCCCCGCCTTGCCGTGGATGGCGCCCGCCTCGGAGATGACCTTCGCGTGCAGCGCCAGCGCCTCGGTCAGCGTGGACTTACCCGCGTCCGGATGGGAGATCACCGCGAAGGTGCGCCGCCGGGCCACCTCGTCGGCCACTCGCCCCGAATTGGGGGTGGTCGCGCTGGCAGTCGGGGAACTCACGGGAAACTCCTTCGCAGACGGCAACCGAACCAGGGTACGCGACGCGCTCCCCACCCCCACCAGCCGGTTCCCCGGTCGCACGCGGTCGATGGACGGGGCCGCGCGGTGGCCGCCGCACCCGCCCCCGCACGGTATCGACCGGTCGCGCGACCGGCATCTCGATTCGCGGTGGCGGGCAGTGGTTCGTGAGCGGCGCTCAGGGGGCGCCGAGATGCCTGGTCACGGCCTGCGTGACCAGCGCGGACGGGTCGGCGCCGGGCGCCACCGCCTCGAGACTGCGGGTGGCGACGACGGTGGCGATGCCGTGGAAGTGGGTCCACAGGCTCAGCGCGAGTTCGTTGACCTGCGTCCGGGAGCGGCCGGGCGCGGATTCGCCGACCAGGTCGCGCCAGCGGTGGAACATCGGGAGGGTCACGGTGGCCCGGAGGTTGCCGCCCGCGCCCTCGAGGAGGTCGTGCCGGAACATGAGCGCGAACATCTCCGGACGCCGCGCGGCGAAACCCACGTATTCCAGGCCGGAGTCGGCGACGCGCGCCCGGGCCGATTCGCCCTGTACCGCAGCGAGTCTCGTGCCCAGTTCGATGTATCCGCGCGACGCGATAGCCGCCAGCAGCGCGTTGTGGGTCGGGAAGTAGCGCCGGGGCGCGCCATGGGACACCCCGGCTTCGCGGGCGATCGCGCGCAATCCCAGTTGCGCGGCGCCGGTTTCCTCCAGCATCGCGACCCCGGCTGTCACGAGTCGTTCCCGCAGCGGCTCGACCACAGTCATGCCCTCATCCTCCCGTGTCGCCGAACACGTTCGCGCAGGGGCCTATACGGGTGTTTCGCCGCTGTCGGCCACCCGGCGCGTTTCGCTGTAGACACTGTCTACGCCCTCGTGTAGACAGTGTAGACAGTGTCTACGAACGATTTCGGGGAGGCGTATATATGTGGTACTGGTTGTTGAAACACGTGCTGGTGGGTCCGGTGCTCCGGGTCATGGGCCGGCCGAAAGTCGAAGGGCTGCACAATATTCCGGCCGATGGTCCGGTGATCATCGCGGCCAATCATCTGGCCGTGGTCGATTCGCTGTACCTGGCGCTGATCCTGCCCCGGCGCATCACCTTCATCGCCAAACAGGAGTACTTCACCACCGGCGGCTGGCGCGGCCGGGTGAACAGGTGGGTCATGAACGCCACCGGGCAGGTGCCGGTCGACCGCTCCGGCGGCGCGGCGGGCGGGGATTCGCTGGCCGCCGCGGCCGGGATCCTGGAATCCGGCGGCATCTGGGGCATCCACCCCGAGGGCACCCGCTCCCCGGACGGCCGCATCTACCGCGGCCGCACCGGCGTGATCCGCGTGGCCATGCGGACCGGAGCGCCGGTCGTTCCGGTCGTGCTCTCGGGCACCGATAGGGTGAATCCGCGCAACCGGCGGTTCCTGCGGCCGGCGAAGGTGCGGATCGCCATCGGATGTCCCCGCTACTTCGTTCCGGCCGATCGGCACGGGGTGCGCCGCGCGACCGATGAGCTCATGGCGGATCTGGTGCGCCGTTCGGGGCGGCCCTATGTGGACTGCTACGCGGCGACCTTCGCCGAACGCGCCGCGGCGGCATAGCTCGAGGTAGGGGCGGTGTAAAGCGGTTCCGAGCGCGTGTTAGAGTCTTCAGGTTGTCTCGGCGAGGGTGCGACACCCCCAAATGTCCACCGTGATCGACGCGGCTCGGCTTATTCGGCCGTCCATGTTGGTCTTCGCCCGACGAGCAGACCAAAATTCGCGCCAGGGCGGCAAGATCCCCTGGCCAGCACGCTGACATCAGCCCGGACGAGCCCGTAGGAGTAGACAGTCATGTCCGACGCCAACCTTCTCGAAACCACCGTACGCACCGAGTTCGGTAAGGGTGCCGCGCGTCGTACCCGCCGCGACGGCAACGTTCCCGCCGTGCTGTACGGCCACAACGAGGAGCCGCAGCACCTCTCGATCAACGCCCGTGAGTTCTCCGCCATCCTGCGTGAGCACGGCACCAACGCGATCCTGAACCTGAACATCGGCGGCAAGAAGCAGCTGGCGATGACCAAGTCCGTTGTCGTGCACCCGATCCGTCGTTACATCGAGCACGCCGACCTGCTGATCATCCGTCGTGGCGAGCGCGTCACCGCCGATGTGCACGTCGCCGTCGTCGGCGAGGCCGCCTCCGGCACCCTGGTCACCCAGGACGCCACCGTGCTGTCCATCGAGGCCGACGCGCTGAAGCTGCCCGAGTCCATCGAGGTCTCGATCGAGGGCGCCGAGGCCGGCACCCAGATCCTGGCCGGCGCCATCGAGCTGCCCGAGGGCGTCACCCTCGCCGGTGACCCGGAGGCCCTGATCGTCAACGTCATCGCCGCCCCGGCCTCCGCGCAGGAGACCGAAGAGGCCGCCGCTGCCGCCGAGGAAGCCGCCGCCGCCGAGGAAGCCGCCGAGTAATTCGGCCCCTCGCAACGGTTTTCGATGACCGAGGCACACGCCGGGCCCGCGCTCGTGGTCGGACTGGGTAATCCCGGAACCGAATACGAGCGCACCCGGCACAATGTCGGTTTCCTGGTCGCCGATGTGCTCGCGGAGCGCGTGGGCGGCCGTTTCACCGTGCACAAGAAGTCCGGTGCGGATCTACTGGAAGCTCGTCTCGACGGGCGCAAGGTATTGATCGCCAAACCGCGCAGCTATATGAATCTGTCCGGGCGGCCCGTGGCCGCGCTGGCCAAATTCTTCTCGGTGCCCGCCACCGAGGTCATCGCCGTCCATGACGAACTGGATCTGCCGTTCGGCGTGATCCGGCTCAAGCAGGGTGGCGGCGAAGGTGGTCACAACGGACTGCGCTCGATGTCGCAGGCTCTGACCACCAAGGACTATCTGCGGGTTCGTTTCGGAATCGGCCGGCCCCCGGGCCGCCAGGATCCGGCGGACTTCGTGCTGAAACCCTTTTCCGCCGCGGAGCGCAAAGAGGTTCCGGTGATCGTGGAACAGGCCGCGGACGCCGTGGAGACACTGCTGCGGGTCGGTCTGGTCGACGCCCAGAATCGGCTGCACTGAGCCGCAACGGCAGACGAGACAGCGTGCCCCCGTTCGATTTTCGGACGGGGGCACGTTCGCGTCCGGGGCCCGTTCAGCCCAGCTGCTGGATGGTGGCCGAGCGGCGCAGCTTGCCCGAGGAGGTCTTGGGCAGCGCGCCGGGCCCGAGAATGGTGACGCTGCGCGGGCGCACGCCCACCTCGGAGAACACCGCGTGCACGATGTCGTGTTCGATGCGCTTGACCTCGTCCGGATTCTGATGGTCGTTGCTCTCGGCGACGACCGCGAAGCTCTCGCGCTTCTGGCCCGCGTCCAGGCGCACCGCGACCGCGTTGCCGGGGCGAACGCCCTTGACACGCAAGGCCGCCCGTTCGATATCGGTCGGGAAGATGTTGCGCCCGCCCATGATGATGACGTCCTTGATGCGCCCGCACACCACGACCAGGCCGTCGTCGGTGAAATACCCGATGTCCCCGGTGTCGAGCCAGCCCTGCGCGTCGAGCGCCGGGGTGAAGCCGTCGATGGTGACGTAGCCGGAAGTCACGGCGGGGCCGCGCAATTCGATGACGCCGACGCTGCGCACCGGGAGCGGCTGCCGGTCGGCGTCGACCACCCGGCCCTCGAGATTGTCGACCAGGTAGCCCAGGGTGGGCAGTCGGCGCAGATTGCCGTAGTGGTGTTCGGGATGGCGGACCGGCACCGCCTTGCCGATGGCCTCGAGCAGGTCGGCGTCGACGATGTCGAGCACCTGGCCCAGGCCCGGATCCGGAATCGACACCGCGAGCGTGGTTTCGGCCATGCCGTAGACCGGGGTGAGCGCCATGGGGTTGAGCCCGAAGCGTTGTCCGGCGGTGGCCAGGGCGACCATGGTGTCGGCGTCCACCGGCTCCGCGCCGTTCCACATGTAGCGCACGCTGCTCAGGTCGAAGGCGTTGTCCTCGGCGTTGCGTAACCTGCGCGCGAGCAGGGAGTACGCGAAATTCGGTGCGGCGGTGACGGTGCCGCGGTATTTCGAGATGAGCTCGGCCCAGAGAATGGGCCGCAGCAGGAAGTCCATCGGGGTCACGCACACCACTTCGGCGCCGAATTGCATCGGCACGCTGAGGAATCCGACCATGCCCATGTCATGGAACAGCGGCAGCCAGCTGATCATCACGTCGTCGTCGAGCTGGAACTTCACGCGATCGAACATCGCGTAGGCGTTGACGAAGAAATTGCCGTGCGTGATCCGCACTGCCTTGGGCGAGCCGGTGGAGCCGGAGGTCAACTGCTGCAGCGCGATATCGGCCTCGCCGGTCGGCAGCGGGTCGATGTCCCGGCCGCCGCGCAGGGTGTCGATGGTGACGACGGCGATGCCCCGCTCGGCGAGCAGGGGCGCGGCGGCCTCGAAGGGCGCGCCCAGGATGACCGCCCGCGCCTCGATCATGCGCAGCACGGTTTCGGTGTCCCGGGCCCAGACCTGCAGGTCCGTGCGCGGGGTCGGCTGATGCAGCATGGTGATCGACGCGCCCCGCATCCACACGGCCTGACAGGCCGGCGCGATGTCCACCGGCATCCCGGCCAGCACCCCCACCGCGTCCCCGTGCCCGATCCCCGCGTCGGCGAGCCCACCCGCCATAACTCTGGCGATCCGGTGTATTTCTCCCCAGCTCTGCCGCAGCGGCGCGTCCGGCTCCCCGGTCACCAACCCGTGCCCGGATGTGCGAGCGGTTGCATACATTTCGTCGGTGAAGCGGCTCACGATCGACTCCTCAAACGCTGGCCAACATGTCAACTATCCCGGCCCCCGCACCGCCCTGTCGACCGTTTGAAGTTTTCCGCCGCACCGTGCGCCGCCGGCCCCGTGCGGTGCGTCAGGGCAGGGCGGCCACCGCGTGGCGGAAGCGGTCGAGATCCTCGAAGCTGACGAAAGCGTGCGGAGAAGCTCGGACCACGGCGGGTAGCGCGCGGTCGGTCATGTCGAGCAGGGTCGAGGAGCGGTGGCTGACGGTCACCGTGATGGATTCGGTGGCGAGGCGGTCGCGGATGGCCACCGGATCGAGGCCGTCGACGGTGAACGAGACGATGCCCGCGTGCTGGGTGCCGCGATCGCGGACGGTGACCCGGGGGATTTCGGCCAGGGTTTTGCGCAGGTAGGCGGCGCGTTCGGCGATGGCCGCGTACACCTCGGCGGGGCCGTTCTCGAGCAGATAGCGCACCGCCGCGCCCAGGCCGAGGCGGGCCGCGACATCGCATTCCCAGAACTCGAAGCGGGCGGCGCCGGCGGCGAGGGTGTAGTCGCCCGGTGCGGTCCAGGCGGCGCTGTGCAGATCCAGGCGCTCGGGTTCCATGGTCGCGGCCAGGTCGGGGCGCACGTAGAGGAAGCCGGTGCCGCGCGGGCCGCGTAGCCATTTGCGGCCGGTGGCAGAGAGGGCGTCGACGCCGAGTTCGGCGACGTCCAGGGGGAGCTGTCCGGCGGATTGGCAGGCGTCGAGCAGAACCAGCGCACCGGCCCGGCGGGCGATGCGGGCGGCTTCGGCGACCGGGTTCACCAGTCCGCCGTTGGTCGGAACATGAACCAGGGACACCAGTTTCACGCGCTCGTCGATCATCGCCGTCAGGGCGTCGAGATCGAGCTGCCCGCTGCTGTCGCTGGGCACGGCCTCCACGACCGCTCCGCTGCGCCGGGCGCGCTGCAGGGCCGCGATGGCGTTGCTGGCGTAGTCCGCGCCCGAGATGAGAATGCGGTCGCCCGCCCGCAGCGGCACCGAGTAGAAGAAGTCGGTCCAGGATCGGCTGGCGCTGTCGCTGAGCGCGATGCTGCCGGGATCGGCGTTGATCAGGGTCCCGATGGCCGTCTTGACCGCGGCCAGATCGTCGAGCCGCTCGTTGGCCGCGCGGTAGCCGCCGATCTCGGCCTCGCGCCGCAGATGGTCGATCGCGGTGTCCACCACGATCCGCGGCGGCAGCGAGGAGCCGGCGCTGTCGAGGAAAACCTGGCCTTCGCAACCCGGGGTATCGGCCCGCAAGCGGGAGATGTTCACCATGTAATCGACCATATCGGTTGGTGTGTTCTCCATTTCGTCAGATTTCTTGTCGGAATGGGTCGCTATTCTGGTTGGGGTCGCCGTGCGTCCGGTCGGCGGCGGTTCGGGTGAGTGGAGGTTGGTATGGCGATCACGACGTCTCCTGCCGGTTTGCCACGAGTTGCCGGGCCACCGGCCCCGGCGGGCGCCGAGCACACCGGCCGGGTGGCGCGGGCCCCCGGGAGCGAGTTCTCCTCCAGAGCCGCGGCCGAGGCTTACGTCGGCAAGGTCTGTTTCAAGCAGGGCCCACCCGCGCTGATCGGCGCCGAACTCGAGTGGCTCACCGCGATCGGGGAGCGTTCGCCGTCCGCCCCGCGTCCGGAGTTGACCGTGCTCGCCGACGCACTCGGGCCCTATGCGCCACAGTCGATTTCCCCCGCGTCACCGGCCCTTCCGCTGCCGGGCGGGAGCCGGGTCACCATCGAACCCGGCGGTCAGATAGAACTCTCCAGTGCCCCGTTCGGCGCCGCGGCCGAACTGTGTGAGCGCTTGCGGGCCGATGCGGCCCACCTCCGGGACCTGCTGTCGACCCGGGACATCCACCCCTTCGCCCTCTCGGCCGACGCCCATCGCCCGCCCGAGCGGCTGCTCCAGTTGCCCCGCTACTGCGCCATGGAGAAGAGTTTCGCGGGCATCGGCCCGTTCGGCGCGCTGATGATGTGCAACACCGCCGCCGCCCAGGTCAGTGTGGACGCCGGTACCGATCCGGCCGACATCTCCGCCCGCTGGACCGCCCTGTACGCCATGGGCCCCGCCCTGCTCGCGGCCTTCGCCTGCTCCCCGGCCCTGCACGGTGCGCCACCGGGGGAGTGGGCCTCCCAGCGCATGCGCGCCTGGCTCCGCCTGGACAATCAGCGCACGCGCCCGCCCGTCCACCACTGGCCGGACCCCATCACCGGCTACGCCCGCTGGGCCCTGGACGTACCGCTGCTGTGCGTACGCCCGGCCCCCGCCTCGAACCACCCGGCCGCCGCCGCGGGGAACGGACACGCGGATTCGGCCGCCCGGAACGCGTCGCGCTCGAACGGCTCGCGCCCGGGCGCCGCGTCGGCGCCGAACGGCTCGCATCCGGGTGGCAGGGGAGCTTCGAACGGCACGAACGGTGTGAACGGGCCGGATTCCGCCGGACGCGGCGCCGTCGTCCCCTCGACCGGCCCCGCCGTGGCGGACTGGTCGGCCCCGCCCGGCGCGACCTTCGCCGACTGGCTGTGCGGCGCTCTCGACGAGGAGATCGGCCGCCGTCCCGACCGCTCCGACCTCGACTACCACCTGACCACCCTGTTCCCCCTGGTCCGGGCCTCGGGCCACCTGGAGGTCCGCTATCTCGACGCCCAGCCCGGCGACACCTGGACCACCCCGGTCCACGTCTTCGACGCGCTGCTCTCCACCCCCGAGGTCGTCCGGGAAGCCACCACCCTCGTCACCCCCACGGCCGACCTCTGGTCCGAGGCCGCCCGCCACGGCCTCGCCGACCCCGAGATCCGCACCACCGCAACGGCCCTGCTGGAACTGGCCGCCGCGCACGCCCCCACCCCTACGGCCGCAACGGAATTGGCCGCGGCGGCCGCCCGCTGTGCCCGAGGAATCAGCCCCACGGAAGGGCACGGACCCGAGGCCGGACGATGAGCCGGCCCCGGCCCGACGCCCGTGCCGTCGAGCGGCGTCATGCGCCGGCGACCGGTCCCGCCGCGGTGCCGGACCGGCTTCCGATCCACCGTCCGCAGCCGCGGAAGGTGGTGCGACGGGCACGACGCGCCGCCGGAGTTCGCCAGGGACGCACTGCCATTCGGGCAGCGCAGCCCGCCGGTGGGCCGCATCGGCCCGAGCTCGGTTCGTGCGCGGACCACGGCGTGCGTTCGGGCGTGACCGAACCCGTCGCCGCCGCGCGGTGCGGTGCGCCGGCGGTGACGTCGCGCCCCCGGAATCCCGCGGCGGCGCACCGGCCGCCGCGCACAGTCGTCGAATTCGGAGTTCTCTCATGAGTATTCACTTGCCCGGCACGGATCGGTCGGAGACCGAGCGGCTGCGGGGGCGGATCGCCGAGACCCTCGAGCGGGCGCGAGCCCGGACGGTGGGGCTGGTCGAGTGTGTCGACGAGGCGGAGCTGGTGGCGCAGCACTCGCGGATCATGAGCCCGCTGGTGTGGGATCTGGCGCATATCGGGAACCAGGAAGAGCTGTGGCTGGTGCGTGATGTCGGTGGGCGCGAACCGGTTCGGGCCGACATCGACGAGCTGTACGACGCGTTCAAGCACGCCCGCGCCAACCGGCCCGCGCTGCCGCTGCTGAACCCGCGCGAGGCCAGGGACTACGTGGGCACAGTGCGGGACAAGGTGTGGGATGTGCTCGAGCGCAGTCCGTTACGCGGTGATGCCCTCGTCTCGGGCGGCTTCGCCTTCGGGATGATCGCCCAGCACGAGCAGCAGCACGACGAGACCATGCTGGCCACCCATCAGCTGCGGGCGGGGGAGGCGGTGCTGACCGCGCCCGCGCCGCCGGCGGTGAGCGCGCCGGTGCACGGTGAGATCGTGGTCCCGGCCGGGGAATTCACCATGGGCACCGATGACGACCCCTGGGCGCTGGACAACGAGCGCCCCGCCCACCCGGTGCACGTGCCCGGCTACGCCATCGACATCGCACCGGTTACCAACGCGCGGTATCTCGAGTTCATGGCGGGCGGCGGCTACGACCGCCCCGAACTCTGGTCCGAGGCGGGCTGGGCGCATCGCGTCGAGGCCGGGCTGGCGTCCCCGCAGTTCTGGGAGCGTGACGGCGGCGGGCAGTGGTGGCGAAGGGTTTTCGGGGAGATGCGCCCGCTGCGCCCGCACCAGCCGGTGCTGCACGTCTGCTATTTCGAGGCCGAGGCGTTCGCGGCCTGGGCGGGCAAGCGCCTGCCCACCGAGGCCGAATGGGAGAAGGCCGCGCGTTTCGACCCGGCCACCGGCCGCTCGCGCCGATACCCCTGGGGTGACACCGATCCTACCGAGCACACCGCGAATCTGGGCCAGCGCCACCTGGAACCGGCCGACGCGGGCGCGTACCCCGCCGGCGCCTCGGCCCTGGGCGTGCACCAGCTGGTCGGCGACGTCTGGGAATGGACCTCCTCCGGCTTCACCCCCTACCCCGGCTTCCGCGCCTTCCCCTACCGCGAGTACTCCGAGGTCTTCTTCGGCGGCGACTACCGCATCCTGCGCGGCGGCTCCTTCGGCGCCGACCAGGTCGCCGCCCGCGGCACCTTCCGCAACTGGGACCACCCCATCCGCCGCCAGATCTTCTCCGGCTTCCGCCTGGCCCGCGACCTCACCCCCGGGGAAAACTGATGCCCCGCCGGGCTCACCCCGACCTGTCGATTCCGTTGCGTGGCACATCGTCTCGGACGCGGTGGTCTCGGCACACCGGCAACGACACGCTGCGCACGCCCGTCGATGTGCGGGCCGATGCGCCGCCGCCCGGCTCCGCCCGGCTTGCGGACGTACCCCCGCAACACCTCGCCTCGGGCCCCGCGCGCGGTTGCCATGGGTTGCGGCGGGTCGAACGTGCTCGCGGTGGAGGTGCACCAGCGTACCGCCACCGGGCGTCCCCGGGTTCGCGGCAGGGTGCCGGCGGCCTGCCGCCGTGCGGGCGCGGCACCGCGCGCGTCGGCGTACGCGACGGTCGTGAGATCGTTCGCGAGGTGCGCTGATGTGCCGTCACCTCGCCTACCTCGGCCCGCCGGTTCCGGTGGCCGACCCGATCATCCGGGGTCCGCACTCGCTGCGCACGCAGTCGTGGGCGCCGCGGGAGATGCGGGGCGGGGGGACCATCAACGCCGACGGGTTCGGGGTGGCGTGGTGGACGCCGGTGCTGCCGACTCCGCCGAACCGGGGACCCGGTGTCGCATGGCACGGCGGGAGCGCGATCGGGTCCGAGTCACCGGGGATCGTCGTCGGCGAATCGGACTCCGAAGTACGGGGCCGAAGTTCGGGCTCCGCGGCGACCGTGCGCACCGGGGAGCCACCCTCCGCCGCCCGGGGAGTGGGTTCGCTCGGGGTCACGCGCTACCGGAACGCCGCCCCCATCTGGAGCGATCCGGCGGTGGACGAGGTGCTGCCGCAGCTGTTTTCGGGTGCGGTGGTGGCGGCGGTGCGGTCGGCTACGGCGGGACTGCCGGTCGAGCGGGCCGCGTGCGCGCCGTTCACGCGGGGCCGGTGGGCATTCAGCCACAACGGTGCGATTCCGGACTGGCGGCGGGCGCTGACCGCGGTGGCGACGGAGTTCGGCGTATCCGGCCTGCTTGAGGCCGAAGCGCTGACCGACTCGGCGGTGCTGTGGGTGATCCTGCACGCGCTGCTGGAACGGTCGGACCCGGAAACCGCGCTGCGGCAGGTGGTTCGGGCCGTGCTGCGGGAAGCGCCGGGCGCGCGGTTGAATCTGCTGCTCTGCGACGGGGAGACGGTGTGGGCGACCACGCGGTATCACTCGCTGGCCGTGCTGGCGGACGGGGATTCGGTGGTGGTGGCCTCCGAGCCCTACGACGACGATCCGCGCTGGCAGCCGATCGCGGACGGGCAATTGGTGGTGGCGCGCGCGGGGCGAAGCACCTCGGCGGCACTGGATATCGAGATCGAAAGGGCACCTTCATGACTGCTGCGACGCTGGAGATCCATCTAACCGACGACGACCTGACCGCGGCACTGCGGTCCGACGTCCGCCAAGGGCTGACCGCGAGCCCGAAATGGCTGCCGCCCAAATGGTTCTACGACGCACGCGGCAGCGAGCTGTTCGAGCAGATCACCGAGCTGCCGGAGTACTACCCCACGCGCACCGAACGCGCCCTGCTGGAAAGCGTCGTCGGCGAGATCGCCGCCGTCGCCCAGGCCGAGGTTCTGGTCGAGCTGGGCGCGGGTTCGGCGGCCAAGACGCGCCTGCTGCTGGACGCGCTCACCACCGGCGGCCCGCTCAAGACCTATGTGCCCCAGGATGTCTCGGTGTCGGCCCTGCGCGCCTCCGCCGACGAGGTCGCCGCCGAGTTCCCGGGCCTGGCCGTGCACG
The DNA here is from genome assembly GCF_040614455.1 of Nocardia sp. NPDC005978. Classification (NCBI taxonomy): domain Bacteria; kingdom Bacillati; phylum Actinomycetota; class Actinomycetes; order Mycobacteriales; family Nocardiaceae; genus Nocardia; species Nocardia sp. NPDC005978. Next base: position 2,944 of record NZ_JBEXUS010000009.1, on the reverse strand, counting down.
GCGTGGTCAGTGATTTCACCGCCACCCTGGACAATCTCCCGCGCGGCGGCCGGCGCATGATCGCCTTCCTGGGCGGCACGATCGGCAACCTGGTGCCCGCCGAGCGCGCGCAGTTCCTGTCCGGCGTGCACGATGTGCTCGAACCGGGCGAGCGCCTGCTGCTCGGCGCGGGCCTGGTCATCGATCCCGCGATCCTGGTGCCCGCCTACGACGACGCCGCGGGCGTCACCGCCGAGTTCAATCGCAATGTGCTGCACGTGCTCAACTCCCGCCTGGCCGCGAATTTCGCGCCCGAGAAGTTCGCGCACGTCGCCCTGTGGGACGAGGAGAACGAGTGGATCGAGATGCGCCTGGAGGCCACCGAGGCCATGTCGGTCACCATCGCCGATCTGGATCTGACGGTCGACTTCGCCGCCGGTGAGCGCCTGCGCACCGAGATCTCCGCCAAGTTCCGGCCCGCCGGGCTCGAGAAGGAGCTGGCCGCAGCGGGTTTCGGCACCGAGCGGGTGTGGACGGATCCGCGGGACCGCTTCGCCCTGGTCCTCGCCGAACGTCGCTAGCAAACCGGCAAATCCGGCAGTGGCGGTGCGGCGCGCGCCCTAGGATCGAAGGCAGTGAAGCCGTGGGAGATTTTCGGCCTCTGTCTCGGAGTGGCCGCGTTCTGCATCGCCCTGCCGCTGTTGCTCGGCTGGAGCCGGGATCGCCTGTGGCTGGCGGGCGGTCTGCTCCTGCTCACAGGCGCGCTCGCACTGCTGGTGCTGCCGCTCCCGCACCCGGCCGGATACGTGGACTGCGGTTCCCTCGTGCATCCCCGCAACGCGTGGACCGGTCCGGCGATCTGTTCAGACAGTTCGGACTGCACCGCACCGGATTTCGGCCCCCAGTGCGCCCGGAACCGCACCGAACGGATTCAGGCCACCGCCCTCATCGCCGTGAGCGCGCTGGGGGTGACGGTGCTCTGCGGCCGCCGGGTGCTGCGCGAATGGCACCGATCGGTCGGTCCGGCCGACTGAGCCCGGTGTGAACTACTTCTGCGCGGTGACCGCCGCCAGCCATTCGACCACGGGCCGCAGCTCTTCCCACGCCGAGCGCACCCGCGCGGCCGCCTCGGGCCCGGTCAGCCACTCCGGCGCCCCGTACGAGCGGCTCACCACCAGCGTCTTGTGCCGCAGCAGCTCGATTCGCGGGTGATCGATGGCGAAACCCTTGGGTTTGGTCTTGAGCTGGTCCCCGCCGACCGTGTAACCCGCCGAGACCAGTTGTGCGAGCAACCTTTCCAGCTCGGTCCCGCGCACCTCGTCGTCGACGGCGGTGCGCAGCGCGGCGAGCTGCGCGGGCTCGGTCGCGTATTGCCCGCCCGCCACGAACAGTCCGGAGGCGTCGATCTGCACGTACCAGCCGTTGGACGGCGCCGCGTGCACGACCGCGCCCTGACTGGTCTTGTAGGGCGTCTTGTCCCGCGCGAACCGCACGTCCCGGTACGGCCGGAAGATCTTGCCCGTCCCGAAGCCGGGTTCCAGTTCGGCGATCAGCGCCTGCATGGGCGCGCGCACCGAGGCCTCCCAGACCGGCTTGTTCGCGGTCCAGAAGGCTTTGGAGTTGTCGGCCTCGAGGTCTTCGTAGAAGTCCAGGCCGGTGAGCGGGAATCCGGTGAAGGGCACCGGACCAGGTTAATTGTCCGTCGGCACCAGCCCGTCGCTGCCCAGCACGATGAAGGCGAAGATCAGGCCGAGCACCATGCAGACGCCGCCGGCGATGGCCGCCCACCTGCCGAGCTTCTCGCCCTTGCTGTTGCCGACCAGGCCCAGCACGATGGCCGCGATGCCGAATCCGAACGGGCAGAACAACAGTGCGATCGCGGCGCAGACGAACCCGATGATCGAGAAGACCTGGGTCCCGGTGTGCGGCGGCGGTGCGCCGAACGGCTGATAGGGCTGGCCGGGCTGTTGCGGGTAGCCGGGGTACCCGCCCTGCGGCGCGTACGGCTGGCCCGGCTGCTGCGGATACCCCGGATATCCGGGCTGCCCGCCCTGCGCCTGCCCGCCCATCGGCGGATAGTTGTACACCCCGCCCGACGGATACTGATCGCCCTGCGGATACGGCGCACCCTGCGGATACGGCGCACCTTGCGGAGGGTACTGCCCGCCCTGCGGATAGGGCTCGGGCGCACCCTGCGGGTACTGCCCGCCCTGCGGATCCGGATATCCCGGCGGCGGATACTGTCCCGGCGCACCTGTCGGATACGGCTCCGGCGCACCCTGCGGGTACGGCGCGGCGGCCGGTTCCTGTCCCGCGGGCGGCGGGGTCGCGGCAGGCTCCGGCGACTCGGCCTTCTCCTTCTTCAAGAAGTCTCCGGATCCGGACTGCGGTTCGTTCGGCGGTGTACTCATGCAGCGCCCTCCTATGTAGTGGTGTGAACGCTCTTCATGGGTATCACCCGGCGGGTCCCGGCGCGCAACATCCCGCTCTGCTCGCCGCCCCCGGATGATCGGCTCAGTCGTCGGGCTCGTCGACGATCTCCATGGCCGCGACCTCCGCGGGCCGGTCGTCCTCGGAACGGGTCTCCTCGCGCCGGCGGCGGCGGGTCCATTCCTGGTCGAGCTCGGCCTCGATCCCGAGGCGGCCGGTGTCGTCGTTCTCGCGATTGCGGATGATCAGATCCTCGGGCGGGTCGGCGATATAGCGCTCGTACTCGCGGACTTCGTCGGCCTGGTCGTCGTCGCCCAGGTCGTAGTCGAGGTTTTCGACGTCGTCGGTGTCGAGTACCTCGTCCATGAGCTGGTCGTCGTCATCGTTGCGCCGCTCGTCCATCCGGCACCGCCTCTCCTCCGCGCTCCCGTACCAAACCGCTGACTCCGTTCACGCTACCGCCGCCGCCGGGTGGCTTCACCCATTGCCGTCCTTTCACAGCAGCGCGCCCCCGCCGGAATCGGCGGGGGCGCGC